>NZ_JADEXD010000074.1 GCF_015207285.1 Tychonema sp. LEGE 07203
GTCCGACACCGACACCGAGTCCGACACCGATGTTTCCGACGCCGACAGCGAGTCCGACACCGATGTTCCCGACGCCGACAGCAAGTCCGACGCCGATATTCCCGACGCCGACAGCAAGTCCGGCGCCGACACCAAACCCTCTCCCCTTCCCCAATCAGGCGCCCATAGCAGTTAACGACAATTTCACCACGGTTTCGGGTCAAGAACTCAGTCTCAACGTTCTGTTCAACGACACCGATCCGGAGAAGGACTCTTTGACTGTCACGACTTTTACCCCAACAGCCAAAGGAACCCTGACTCCCTTTGGTGGGGGCGTATTCAAATACACCCCGAATCCCGGCTTCTCTGGTACTGACAGCTTCAGCTACTCGATCGCAGACACCAGCGGCGGCACGAGTCAGGCGGTAGTAACCATCAACGTCAGCAGCCCGCCGCAGCTAGAAGTTAACGGCGGTGTGGTGGTTGCCAAAAGTGCTCCCACCCAGACAATCACCTCAGCAGATTTGTTAGTAACAGATCCCGACAACCCGCCCTCGGAAATCGTTTACACGATTACCAAAGCCCCGGATGCCACCAGAGGTTTTGTCCAAAGGGGCACCACCTTTCTCAACGTCGGCGGCCAATTCAGCCAAGACGATATCAACAACAACATTGTCAAATACAACTTGCTGGCGGCTGGCAGCAGCGACAGTTTCACCTTTACAGCCTCCGACGGATCTGCAACGATCGGGCCTGCATCCTTCAGCATTACGGTGGTTGACAGTATTGTCGATCGCACCGCACTCCCAGCCAGCAGCTTTACAGGCAGCAACCTCAGCGACTACATCATCGGCGGGGCGGGCAACGATACCCTCTCAGGGGGCGACGGCAACGACATCATCGACGGCAGGGGCGGCGACGACCTCCAATTCGGTGAAGGAGGTAACGATTCGCTGCTAGGTTCGATCGGCAGCGACACCCTCGACGGCGGGCTCGGCAACGACACCATCGACGGCGGAGACGGCATCGACTCCCTAATTGGCGGACTGGGCAACGACCTGATGTTCGGCGGCAACGACGATGACATCATCTTGGGCGGCGACAACGGCGACACCATCGACGGCGGAACAGGCAACGACTCAATCTTGGGAGAAGCCGGCGAAGACTCGATACTTGGAGGCACCGGCACCGACACCTTATTGGGCGGTTTAGGCGACGACACCATCGACGGCGGTGCAGGCGACGACATCATCGACGGCAGCCTCGGCAGAGACTTGCTCGACGGCGGCATCAACAACGATTCCATCTCCGGCGGCGACAGCGAAGACACAATTTTGGGCAACGAAGGCAGCGACACCGCACTCGGAGGTACCGGCAACGACTACATTTTGGGCGAGGGCGGCAGCGACTCCCTGTTCGGCGAAGCGGGCGACGACACCGTAGACGGCGGTGCCGGCAGCGACTGTCTCAGCGGCGCCTTCGGCAACGACTTGGTGTTGGGCGGCGATGACAACGATTCGCTTTCCGGCGGTGCGGGCAACGACATTTTGGGCGGCGGAAACGGTTCTGACTTGCTCACTGGGGATGCTGGCAATGATTTCTTCTACTACGAAACTCCGAGTGAAGGCGTGGATATTATTGCTGACTTTAATGCCAACGGCACCGGCACCGACAGATTCTTGTTCAGATCGTCAAATTTCGCCGGTTTAACCAACTCGGGAACCACCAACGATTTCACCAGTTTTATTGTCAGGAACATCGGCAGCAGCGGCGACAACATCAGCAAGCAATCAGTCATTTTGTTTGAATCTAAATTTGACAACGCTCAAGCAGTGAATGCAGTGTTGAAGAATCAAAACGGTTCGACCAAAGCTGGAGCTTTCTTTGTCTACCTGAACAATACTTTTAACAAGTACGTTCTCGGGTTCGACCCCAATGTGGCGGATGACAGTCTCCCAGCTTTCGATTTGGCAGTTTTGAATTCTATTCCTACAGTGCCCGGAGCTCTGAGCACCGTCATTACTGCCTCTGACTTTAAGTTTATTTAGTAGTTAGTTTTTGAGTAGCGTCGCAAGGAGTCGAAACAATGCCGAGTGCAGTACCGCTAAATATTATTATCGAACCGGAGACTTCGCCTACGCCGTCGCCGGGGACATCTCCCACGATGACGGGGACTTCGCCTACGATGACGGGGACATCTCCCACGATGACGGGGACTTCGCCTACGATGACCGGGACTTCTCCCACGATGACCGGGACTTCGCCTACGATGACCGGGACTTCTCCCACGATGACGGGGACTTCGCCTACGATGACCGGGACTTCGCCTACGATGACCGGGACTGGTCCGGGGATTTCGGTCACGCCGGTGCCGCGGCCAGTGCCGACAGCACCCACGCCTCCTCCAGAACCGGTTTTTGTCGATGGCTTAGTTGTCGGAAACGAGGGGAATAACTACCTAGTCGGCAGTTTGTTCAACGACACGATTTCCGGGAATATCGGTGACGACACGATTCTGAGTCGGGACGGAGCCGATATTGTCAGGGGCGATGACGGTGACGATTCTCTCAACGGGGGTGCAGGTCAAGATATCGTTGAAGGCGGCAGCGGCAACGACACCGCGCGGGGCGGCAAAGACGATGACTTGGTTTCTGGCGACCTCGGTGCTGATGCAGCTTTTGGCGACCAGGGGAACGATATTGTCTTGGGTGCTGAAGGCAACGACACGCTGTACGGCGGTAAGGGCAATGACTGTCTGCGCGGCGGTGCCGAGGACGACCTGATTTTTGGCGACAAGGGCAGCGATACTATTTTTGGCGACACCGGTAACGACTGTCTGATCGGCGCTAGGGGTAATGATATTTTGTTGGGCGGCGACGGGGGGGATGTCATCAGCGGTGGCGTTGGTAACGATACTGGTGATGGCGGTGAGGGCGACGACCTGATCTTCGGGGGGGATGACAATGATTCTCTGTCTGGAGGTGGTGGGGACGATATTCTTTCGGGCGATCGCGGGTCTGATACTCTGACTGGAGGTGACGGATCGGATATCTTTGTTCTGGGTAGGGTGGGCACGTCGACTAGTGGCAGCGGGTTTCTGACTACTGGCGGCCGCGACATCGGGGATGCTGATTTAATTAGAGATTTTAAGCCGGAGGATTCGATCGGTCTGGCGGGAGGTCTCAACTTTACGCAGTTAGACATCTTCCAAGGTCAAGGCTCGAATTCTAGCAACACGATTATTCGGGACAGGCAAACTGGGGAATTTTTGGCGGTGTTGGTGGACGTGCGATCGAACTCGCTAGATGAATCTCGGTTCACTACGGCTCAAATACCCCGCGTAGAGGACAATCCCTTCACAATTGTGGGGACAACTCCTTCTCCAACGCCAGCTCCGACTCCGGCGGGAACAACTCCATCACCATCACCGGGAACAACTCCTTCTCCGACTCCGACTCCATCACCGGGAACAACTCCTTCTCCGACTCCGGCTCCATCACCGGGGACAACTCCTTCTCCAACGCCTGCTCCAACTCCGACTCCGGCACCAACTCCGACTCCGGCACCGACTCCAACTCCGGCTCCAACTCCAACTCCGGCTCCAACTCCAACTCCGGCTCCAACTCCGACTCCGGCACCAACTCCGACTCCGGCTCCAACTCCAACTCCGGCACCGGGGACAAGTCCGAGTCCGACTCCATCACCATCACCGGGGACAACTCCGAGTCCGACTCCGTCGCCGGGGACATTGCCGACACAGGTTCCGAGTCCGACTCCGACTCCGACTGCGGGCGGGACAACTCCGAGTCCGACTCCTTCCATCGTCCCGACTCCAACTGCTGCCACTCCAACTCCTCCACCCTTCGGCGGGGGGCCGGTGCCGCCGAGTTTCACATCTCCGACTCCTAACGAGCCGCCGATCGTGGAAAGTGGCAAAACGCTGACTGGTTTGCAAAATTTGCCTCTGTCTCTGAGCATTTCAGCACCCAGCGACCCCGAGGGCCAGCAACTGTCCGTCAGCGTAGCTGGACTTCCCAATCCGACCTTCGGCCAAGTAGTTGTCGGTACGAGTCCGCTGGCTATCAACCAAAAATTGACGGTTCAGGAATTGCTGGGCTTGCAGTTCCAACCTAAAGCTGATGCGATCGGGCAAGCGGGATCTTTCAGCTACAGCGTGGCTGACGACCAAGGCGGCACGGCTGCAGCCTCAGTCGCAATTAATATCAATTCTTTCGATACCTCGGTAACTGTTCCAACTACTCTGTCGCCGATTGTTGGCGATGATGGCATCGTATTTACGAGTACGAATAATTTGCTGCCGACTTTCATCGACGTGCTCGCCAACGATTCGAGCCCGCAAAAAGGGCCGCTGAGCATTATCAATGTCGGTACGCCAAAACAGGGCATAGCTGTCAATCTGGGCGATCGGGTGCAGTTCATCCCCGGCAACGTACCGGGTACCACCACTTTCACCTACAGCGTCAGCGACGGATTCGGGACACTTCCGGGCGTAGGTACTGTCACCGTTGGCATCTTGCCGGCGGATAGCGGGCCGAACAACTTGATTGGGGGCTCTTTGCCGGACAATTTGAACGGTTTGCTGGGTAGCGATACTATTGATGGGCAAGGTGGCAACGATACGATTAACGGCGGTTTGGATAACGACGTGCTCATAGGAGGCCCTGGGGCCGATACCATGACGGGAGGCGGCGGCAGCAATCAATTCCGCTATACTAGCCCCGCAGAGGGTGGGCCGGCGTTTGATGCGGCTTCTTCGGCGGCGATCGATGCTGCGATCGCCGCGGGCGGATACGATGTGATTACAGATTTTAGCGGTCTCGGCGTGCCGATCGCAGATCAGTTTAATTTTGCCCCCGGATTCCCGAATCTGAGCGGCAACAGTCAAGTTCAACTGAACGTGCAGACAACTGTTTCTGCAAATATTCTCGGAGGCACTGCTTTCTTGTTTGCCTACGATTCCGGCGGCAATACTTACATCATTTATGATGGCAATGGTAATAACCTCACCGGCAACGATTCTCAGATTTTGGCGAAGTTAAATGGTGTAACTGGAGTTGCTTCTCTTTCGGGATTTGACTTCACTTTTATCTAGAAAGTCATTAGTCATTGGTTGTTGGTTGTTGGTTATTGGTTGTTGGTTATTGGTTGTTGGTTATTGGTTATTGGTTGTTGGTTATTGGTTATTGGTCACTAACAACTAACAACTAACCACTAACCACTAACCACTAAGAGGGCGGGCACGGGGGCACCGCCCCTACCAACTAACAACTAATGACTGATGACTAATGACTAATGACTAATGACTAATGACTAATGACTAAATCCGATCGTCCTCAGAAAAAAGTCCCAACAAAGGGCCGAGAATAGCGCCGAAAACAAAGCCGCCGGCGTGGGCCCAGTAGGCGACTCCCCCGGATTCCATGCCGACATTTGCCGGGGCATTTAAGGATGCCAACCCGCTCAATGCTTGCTGTGCAAACCAAAAGCCTAGAAAGAAGAAAGCGGGAACTCTGACAGTGGTAATAAAGATTCCTAACGGCAGCAGTGTTAGAACTTTGGCTTGAGGATATCTGAGAATGTATGCTCCCATCACGCCTGCGATCGCGCCGCTAGCACCCAGGGACGGAATGGCTGATGCTGAGGAAAAAAACCACTGAGTTAGTGATGCTAAAACGCCGCACGTAAGGTAAAATATGATAAATTTGACGTGTCCTAAGCGCTCTTCTACGTTGTTGCCAAAAATCCACAAAAATAACATATTTCCGGCAATGTGGAGAAAGCCTGCGTGCAGGAATTGGGAGGTAATTAGCGTCGTCCATTCGGGAAATGGCGAAACTGGCAGCGCTACCCGACACATATTGCTTAGCTGGCAAGGAACTACCGCCCAAGAGTAGAAAAATTCAGTTAATTGGCGATCGCCCAAGGAGAGTTCGTACAAAAATACTAATACGTTTGCAGCAATCAGCCCGTAGGTAACGTAGGGAGTAATGCTGATGGGGTTTTCGTCGCGTAAGGGAACCACAGCCGTTTTTTCCTCAAGATCAAAAATATTGGCAATACAATAGCGTATTTATCCCTAAGCTGTCTCCTGTCTAGAGGAAGATAGTTGATTTTTTTACCTTGGTGGGTGCGGCGGTATCCCAGCACTACTACAAACGATTAACGTAATTCGCCCATTTCTAATTTTCCCAGTACAATTAAACTTTCTAAGTCTTCCACTGCATCGGGAAGGTAAGTTTTTACTGTCTTTCTTACTAATTCTAAGGCAGTTTCGTCTGCCCCTCCCAACATCCGCGTCAAGTCGCCCATATCTATACCCCGACTCGCTTGCAATTTCATTACTATTAAATAAGGCAATCGGATAATTGGCAAATTATCCGGGGCGATGTTGGGGTTGGCAATCGCTTCTGTAACCCAAGGTTGTTGTGATTCAAGAACATCCAAAATACTACCGTCTGGTAGTTGCCAACTACTGCCACCAATGCTGAGTTCTCCAACTTTTATACTGCCAGTTGCCGCTAATTCTTGATAGAGATTTTCGGCACCATCACTTAATACTAAAATATTTAGCTTGTCAGTCATGCGTTCTGGCATATAAAGCCTGGTAGCAATTCCTCCTACAACAACAAATTGAGTTTGTTTGATAATAGCTTTAATGTTAGTCACAGGAGTGTTCCAAGTTCTTTTTTTGAGAAATTCTAAGCTGCTGCCGCTACCGGGACGGCATCGGCGAAGGGCGATTTCAAGGTAAATTTTTCGTCTTTGTTCGGCAAGTTGCATATATTGCATAAGCTGTTGTGGCATCTAAATTATATGTCAAAAAAAATCAAAGTCTTGTGGAGTGTCACGCCCGCCGGGAATATGTAATTTAAATGCGCGACAGCTTATTCATTTTGACATTTATATTTTAACCTCATATAGCGGTTTTCAGTTAGGTGTGAGGTATGCCCAATGCCCTGTTTGGTCTGTTTGCCCAATGCCCTATGCCCGGTTTGGCCTATGCCCAATGCCCAATGCCCAATGCCTACGAGAACACCTCATGTTACGCTCGAAAGGCTATATTTCTATGAAAACTCCTACACTTTCTACGGCCATGATACTCACCGCGCACAAAGCATAAATTCCCGTTCCTACGGCTACTTGTACTGTGTCTGCATTGAGTATTTTGATGAGCTTCCAGCTATCTCCATTTTTTTGATAAAGCGTCCAGGAACGAATGTTTTTATCTGCGGGATTTTTCCACTGCAAAACATTGCTGTTTCCCACTTGTTTTACTTCAACTTTTGTCGGTGGGGGCGGCGGAGTTCCCTTTTGCCAAGGCATGACGGGAACGAGTGCGGGTTGCGCGTATGTAGTGGATTTGAAATTATCGTATATTTTTTGGCGGTTGTCGCTAAATGCTTTCATGCTGAAGAAAACATTGCCTAAAGCTAAGTTTTGTTTGGAGTTGCGCGTAATCTCAATTTGATTGTTGATTTCGTCTACATTCCACTTCTGACCGTCAAGCTTTCCTAAGTTATTCCCCACATAAATATGTCTGTTTTGCGGGTTATTTTCTAGCCACCATTGCAGCAAAACTGGATAGCTTTGAGCTGTTTGGTCGATGCGCCAGTAAAGTTGCGGATTGAGATAATCTACCCAACCTGATACTAACCATTTTTTGGCATCGGCGTAAAGTGTTTCGTAGGCATCTAAACCGCGACTTTGGGGCGGCTGGCCGGGGCGATATATGCCGAAGGGACTGATGCCGAATTTAACGTTGGGTTTGGCTGCTCGAATTCCTTCTCCCAGTCTTTTAACTAACTTGTTAACATTTTCCCGACGCCAATCTCCTAAACTCATTTTTCCGCCTCTGGAGACGTAACTATTGTAAATTTTGCTGTCGGGAAATTCTTTGCCGGCAATTGGATAAGGATAGAAATAATCGTCAAAGTGAACGCCGTCTATGTCGTACCGATTTACTACGTCTAAAATGACGTTGTAAGTTTTTTCTAGCACTAAATCAATTCCCGGATCCATCCACAAATCGTCGCCCCACGGATAAACGCATTCGGGATTGGTAACAGAAATGTGCGGGCTGACGTTGGGAGGGGTTTGGGTATAAGAAACTTTGGCGCGGTAGGGATTGAACCAAGCGTGAACTTCGATGTTGCGTTTGTGGCTTTCTGCAACGGCAAATGTTAAAGGGTCATAATAAGGTTGTGGTGGTTTTCCTTGAGTTCCTGTTAGCCATGAACTCCAAGGTTCTAATTGTGAGGCGTAAAGGGCGTCGCCTGCTGCTCTAATTTGGAGGATAATTGCATTGAAATTCATTTCTTGCAGCCTGTCAAGAATTTTTAGCAGTTCGGCTTTTTGCTGTTCTGTTGAGAGTTTGTTGCTCAACGGCCAGTCTATGTTCCACACGGATGTTATCCAAACTCCGCGAAATTCTCGCTGGTGGTTGACGTAAACTTGGGGTCGGGGAACTTTGCTGAGAACTATAATATATTGATTGTATATTGCTGGCGCTCTTTTGAGATATACTAAGGCTTGATAAACCCAGGCTGAAATGTCGGCGCGGGTGGCGCTTCCGGCGGGATTTAATAAGTTTAAATTTGGATAGTTTACGACTATTTCGGATTGGGTGGCTGTGACGATCGCATTTTTGGCATAGTTGGGAATTTCTGTTGTATCTTGGTAGATATTTGATAGGATAAGATTGGTTGTTGGTACAGTATTTGACCCAAATATTCCGCTCACTAAGGCAACTAATGCCTCGGCTCTGGTAATCCTGTTTTCGGGTTTGAACAGGTTGCCGGGATAGCCGGAGATAAACCCTCTTTTGTATGCTGTTTGAATGGCGGCGGCGGCCCAGTGGGTGGCGGGAACGTCGATAAAGGGAATGTAGGGCCGTTTGTCGGGTATGGGAAAGGCTTTGCTGACAATGGCGGCAAATTGGGCGCGGGTGAGGTTGCTGTTGGGGCGAAAAGTGCGATCGGGAAATCCGCTGATAACTGCCCGTTCTGCTAAGCCGTCAATGAATATTTTTGCCCAACTATTTTGAATATCTGAAAAGCGATTTATGCTGGAAACCATAGTTATTTAACGATCGGGAATTGGGCTCTAGCGTTGCGGAGGGATTGGGAATTGGGCTCTAGCGTTGCGGAGGGATTGGGAATTGGGCATTGTTGACTGTTGACAGTTGACTGTTAACTGTTGACGGCGTTGAGTGATGACAACTGACAACTGACAACTGTCAACTGTCAACTGACTACAGCAAACCTGCATTTTCGTACAAAAGCCGGATGATATTGATAATTTTTTGTCCGTATAAGGGGTCAGAATTCCAGCGGCCTACAAGTTCGTTGACGGTGGGGGCGACGCCGCGCTTGACAAAGCGAAAACGCACGTTTTCTTTAACTAAAGGTTGCTCGATAGGTTCGGTGCTGGCGTAAGCTTTTAGGTGCTGAATTTGCGCTCTAATTCCTGTCCGGGCGTCGGGAAATGAGATGCCGGAATTTGTGGGGCTGATGAATCCCATGTCGGCAAAGTTAAATTGTTCTGGTTTGACTGCAATGCCAAACTTGAGATAGTTTGTTTCTAAACACATTTGGCAAAAAGCTACGTCGTGGTTTACGCCTTCTGCGGCTGATTCTTGCACGTAGATTTGAGGTAAATTAGGAAAGTTTGTCAGTGATTGGCTGTTGTTTTTTGTCAGAAATGCTGACATTTGTTGGGCGGTAGTTTGACCGCGACCCATGATTTTGCCAATTCCTGCAAGGATGTCGCGGCGCGATCGCAGCAATACTGATGTTGTAGACTGATCCCATGCTACAGAAATGTCGCGATCGCGCAAGTCGATCGCCCGCACGAATACTACTCCATTGTACGTGATCCGGCGATCGACTGCCTCTGGTTCGATGTTGAGAAGATCTAGAACTTCGGAAGGGACAAAGGAATTTCCGTTCACCAAGATCCCTTTTTCTTCGTAGGGCGCACCGTTGATTTGGATATTAATTAAGGGATAAACTATAGGTTTTGGTGCGGGTGTGGGTGCGGGTGTGGGTGCGGGAGTCGGTGCGGGAGTGGGTGCGGGAGTCGGTGTTGGCAAGGGTTTCAAATTTGTATTTTTTAACCAAGCTTCGAGTCCGTCAGCGAGTCCGAGGGCGACATCGCGGCGGCGAGTTTGAATAATTCGCAAGTCATCGGGATTGGTCAAAAAACCGAGTTCAATCAGTAGCGAAGGAATGTTGACGCGCCGACAAAATGCGAGGCTACCAACACCAGCTTCAGTATCTGGTTTTGCGCCGCGGTTGGGTATTTCTCGGCACCTGCGTAAATAGCCGTTTAAAATTAACTCCGCATCTGCTTTTCGCTTCGGGTTGCTGCCAATATAAAAGGCGCTGGCACCGCGAACTTGAGGACTAGAAAAAGCATCAGCGTGGATTTCTACTGCTACATCTCCGGCGAGGCTGCGGTTGTTGATCCAATCGATAGTTTCTACCAAACTCAGAGTATCCGGTACCGAGAAAGTGTTGATGCCTCGCTGCCGCAATTCGGCTACTACTAAGTCGCGAGTTTGGATCATTTCCTCGGCTTCGGTTGTGCCAAGAGCCACCGCGCCCGAATCCCGCAAGCTGCCTTCAAACCCGCCGTGTCCCGCTGAAACAAAAATATAACCCATTTAATAAACTCTCCACCTTGCAGTTACTTTAGCGTCTGCATTTTAGTTTCGGGTTTAATTTTACCGCAAAGGCGTATATTTTATTATTGCAAAACAAATTTGTAGTTGCGCTCTTGGTGAGGGTTTTAACCCCTCGGCACAACTACAAACTTATTTATCCGTTTGCTTGTTACATCTTCACAGCGGGGCTAGTCGAAGGTTTTGGCGCTTTAATTTCCTCCGATCTGGCATGGGCGCGAAATAGTTTAGCAACGGCTTGCTCGCACTTGGACAGATCCGATTCTAGCTCTGTAAAAATGGCAGTTGATACCGGATCGGTGAACTTCGCCCGCAAGTTGTTGATATCGACAACGCCTGTTTGCAAATCGCCGAAAGTGCTCCGCAGCAAGAACGTTTCATCTGTTCCTTGCATTGAGGCTTTTAATTTAGCGTATTTGTCAGCAATTTGGGCGGGAATTGAAGGTTTTTCGCCAAAATCGTTGAGGCGCTTTTCGAGGGCGAGGATGTGGAGCTGTTTGTTTTGGACCATTTCTGTCAAGAGCGATCGCAAATGGCTATCTTGCGTTTTTTCTGCATAGTTTTGAAAAGCTTCGCAAGCATAGCGTTCTCCGGCAAGGGCGGTATTCAAACCTTGAACGATATCGCCTTGTGTAGAGCCTCCCCAAGCATTAGCCAATTTCCACCATTCGGCATTTTCGTCAGTTTCTTCGGGCAAGCCGACGGCTTTTCCACCGTAACCGAGGCGAGCCAGAATTGCGGTAGTAAATATTGCTAAATCCCCCGGTTGCCGGGAAGTAATTAAGTTTCCGTCAACTACTAAAGGTTCGTCGATATAGTTAGCTCCGGCATTAATCATGTCTGTTTTAATTGCCAAGAATCCTGTGGCATTTTTGCCTTTGAGCAAGTCGGCTTCAATCAAAACTTGCGGCCCGTGACACACAGCAGCAACGATTTTTCCTTGCTCAAATGCTTCTTTGACAAATTGTACAGTATTCGGATTAGTCCGCATCTTATCGGGAGCCATACCGCCGGGAATTACCACTGCATCGAATTCTGCTGCTACCGATTCACTGGTAGTTCCGTCCGCTTGCTGGGAAACTTTTCCCTCTTTTCCTACATACTTTTCATTTGTCCGCGAACCGAGGACAACTACATCAAAATTTGCTTGTTTTAAGGCGTTGTAAGGAACTAGAAACTCGGAATCTTCTACTCCATTTTCGATGAGTATGGCAACTCGTTTAGTTTGAGTTTTGTTATCTTTTGCTGTCATAGTTAGTTTACCTTATGGTAAGATTTGATAAAATTTTAATTCATTTGTTGGGTTTTCGCATCTGGCTAAGGTTATAAGTTGGTTGGTAGAAAAATAGGGGATGTGAGTCTTTGGAGGTAGGCTTTTCTGCATAAATACCATGGGTGCACAATAAGAAACCCCCCAACCCCCTGATTGGGGCTAGAACTTCATCTATAGCAAGTATTTATTAAATTGGTATAAAGAGGGCAACCACGGGGGGTTGCCCCTACAAGAATTACATAAAAGCGAGTGAATGAGTGGAATTAGAGTGTAGTATCAATGCACGTAAGAGGCTCCGTTAATGTCGATCGTTGTCCCGGTAGCGTGCGGGGCTAAACCAGAGGCTAAAAAGGCGATCGTATTGGCGACATCTTGAGGAGGAGCAATTTTGCCGATCGGGATATCGCGAACAATCTCAGCTTCACCAAACTCCCGAATAAACTTATCTGCCATTTCCGTACTGACAAATCCCGGTGCAACAGTAAAAGCCAAAATGCGATCGGCCGCAAATCCTCTAGCAATGCTGCGAGTTAAAGCAACAATCGCACCTTTTGAGGCGGCGTAGTGCAAATAATTCGGGTCATCGCCGCGAAAAGCAGCGCGACTAGCTATATTAATAATTGTACCGCCACTGCGAGTTTTGAAATGTAGAATTGCTTCCCGGCACAAATCAGCAACAGCCACTAAATTAACTTGTAGAGTTTGCTGCCAAACCGACGACCAAATATCGAATTCATCCTCAATACCCGCAGACTGCATAATCCCAGCATTATTAACTATAATATCAATATAACCGCGCCATTTTACCGCATCTTGCCACAAACTCGAAGCCGCATTTTCCAGCATCAAATCGGCAGACAATAAATAACAACGATCGCCCGCCACACTTGCTGCTACCGATTCCGCCGCTTGCTGACTGCGACAGTAATGCAAAATCACCTCAGCCCCAGCATTAACCAGAGTCTGCACCGTCACAGCACCAATCCCCTTCGAGCCGCCCGTCACTAAAATTACCTTACCTGTTAAATCAATCATTTCTGCCTCTCTTATCTCTTTCTCTGTGACCTCTGCGCCCTCTGCGGTTAATAAAAAAAATCTCTTCGCCAACGAAATAAAAGTGATATATGATAATTGTACAAGATAAACTGTTCTGCTTAAAAGAAAACTAAAATATCGCTATGAAAGCAGTTGTATACGATCGCTACGGTTCCGCCGAGGAATTGCAGTACCGAGAGTTGGAAAAGCCGATCGCCAAATCCAACGAATTGTTAATCAGAGTTCGCGCTAGCAGCGTCAATCCCGTAGACTGGAAAATCCGGCAAGGACACCTGCAACTATTGACAGGATTTAACTTTCCTCGAACAGTCGGTTCAGACATTTCGGGAGTAGTCGCAGAAGTCGGCCGGGAAGTCACCAAATTTCAACCGGGAGACGAAGTTTATACATTTTTAAATCCTATAAATGGCGGTGCTTGTGCCGAATACGCTGCCTTGCCCGAATCGAGTGCCGAATTTAAACCTAAAAACATTACCCATGCAGAAGCAGCAGCAGTACCCATCGCAGGTTTAACTGCTTTGCAAGCACTCCGGGATTTGGGCGAAATTCAAGCCGGAAAAAAAGTATTGATTAACGGTGCTTCCGGCGGAGTAGGCACTTTTGCCGTGCAAATTGCCAAAGCAATGAACGCGGAAGTAACGGGAGTTTGCAGCGCAAAGAATCTAGATTTTGTCAAGGGTTTGGGGGCAGATATTGTTCTGGATTATGCAGAAATTGACTTTACTAAACAGCCAGAAAAGTATGATATAATTTTGGATGCTGTCGGAACCAAAACATTTGCTGAATGCGAAAAAGTGCTGCAATCGGAGGGAGTTTATATCTCGACTTTGCCGAGTTTCGACAACTTCGTACCGATGTTGACGAGCTGGTTTTTATCTGGTAAAAAAGCTAAATTCATTCTAGCCAATGCCAACCCGGCAGACTTGGGATTTTTGCGGGAATTAATCGAATCTGAGAAAGTTGAGCCGATTGTCGATCGCACTTACAGCTTAGCAGAAGTAGCAGCAGCCCACACTTACAGCGAAACCGGGCGCGCTGTCGGCAAAATTGCGATCGTCATTGACAGTTAAAAAAACTATGTTTGACGGATAGGACTCAGGCATTATATGTGTTAAGTGGCAAGAGTTCAGCAAAAAATGCGCGGTTGGCGTTAAAGTTAAAAGGGATCTCCGGCTTAACTCAATACACTTGGCTTAAGCCCGAAATCCCTGACACTCTTAAAAAGGGGGGGGACAAGAGCGATCTCAAAGTCCCCTTTCTTAAGGGGAATTTAGGGGGATCTCCGAGAAATAAACAGTGTCAACCCAACCTTATTGGAACTTAAGCTGTCAACTCAATTTTTGCACTCACTTACCTCCAAGACTAATAAACGTAAAGCTTAAATAAAATCACAAATACCTATGACTGTGCCCTCAGACTTGGAGAAATCCGAACAAGATTCCGACAACAACCTCGAACAAGTTATCCCGGAAAATAGCATTGCACCAATCGCCGATGATTCTGTAGATGTCAGTAAATTAGAAGGTGAAGAAGTTGACCCGGAAAATAGCATTGCACCAATCGCCGATGATTCTGTAGATGTCAGTAAATTAGAAGGTGAAGAAGTTGGCCCGGAAAATAGCATTGCACCAATCGCCGATGATTCTGTAGATGTCAGTAAATTAGAAGGTGAAGAAGTTAGCCCGGAAAATAGCATTTCACCAATCGCCGATGATTCTGTAGGTGTCAGTAAATTAGAAGGTGAAGAAGTTAGCCCGGAAAATAGCATTTCACCAATCGCCGACAGTTTTATGGGTTCCCGCAACCTAGAAAACGAATATCTAGACGAACTTCCCGACGAAGTTGAGATGTCTTTGTTCGACCATTTAGAAGAATTGCGGCTGCGAATTTTTTACTCGCTAATTGCAGTTGTAATCGCTGTTATTGGTTGCTTTTTAACAGTTAAACCGATCGTACAATTGCTAGAAGTACCCGCCGGGCCGGTGAAGTTTTTGCAACTAGCTCCCGGCGAGTATTTCTTTGTTTCTATCGAAGTAGCGGGATATAGCGGTTTGCTAATTGCAAGTCCGTTTATTTTTTACCAGATAGCGCTGTTTGTACTCCCCGGCTTGACTCGCAAAGAACGTCGGTTGCTAGGGCCCGTGTTTTTGGGTTCGAGTTTCTTATTTTTGGGCGGGTTAGTATTTGCTTATATCGCTCTGATTCCGGCGGCGCTCAACTTTTTTGTTAGCTACGGGGCGGATGTTGTAGAGCAGTTGTGGTCGATCGACAAATACTTTAAATTTGTGCTGCTGTTAATGTTCAGCACCGGCTTAGCTTTTCAAATCCCGATCGTCCTAGTATTGCTGGGCGTTTTGAACATTGTTTCGTCGAAGCAAATGCTATCGGGCTGGCGCTATGTAGTGTTGGGAGCGGCTATTTTGGGAGCGGTGTTAACGCCTTCTACCGATCCTTTAACGCAAAGTCTTTTGGGAGGTGCGGTGTTGGCTTTGTATTTTGGTGGCGTTGGTTTTGTGAAGCTTTTGGGGCGGTGAGGGCTCGAAAGTTTCTGTTTTTTTGGCTGTGGGCGCGTTGTACCGAAAATATTTGTCGCTTAGAAATGCGATCGCCCGGCCCTTATTTGTGTGAGTTTTGAACTCTGAAAGCTCGATTCGGAAAAGTTTAGCGCCCACCAAAATATGTGCGCGTATTCAGCGGACTCAAACCAAGCGATCGCGAAAGTTGTATAGGCGATCGCCACAGCTTCAATACCGATATTCGGCGACTTAATAACAGAGTAAAAGCAATATCCCATAAAGCAAAACCAGCCAGCAGCCCCAATATCCCTGTAGAAACAGCAGTATCTAAAATCAAGTTGTGAGCTTTATAACTCGGTATTTTTTCAGTACGAACCTGTCCGTTTAGGGCAATATAATCGTAAGAAAACTGACCTAAATTCACAATTTCAGGCAGGTTATTAGGATTGGTGACAAAAGGATAAGCGATGCCAAATCCGCCAAAACCCCAGCCAAATAGAGGCTGTTTTTGAATGCCCCGCACAGCAAGCTCCCACAAAGGCGATCGGCTGGACATTACTTGTGCGACAGATACCCGATTCCAGTCCAGCGGTCGAGTAAAAGTCATGGCACTAATAGCCAGCAAGCCAATAAAAATAGCTGGAATTAATTGTTTGTAATATTGCCTTCCCAGCAAGTAAAATAGTGCTACGATCGAAGATAAAACTGCTGTTCGAGTGTTGGTAAATAGCAAAGCGGGGAGAATGAGCAATAAAGCGAGACGGGAAGTGCGATCGCTAATTAACTTCCACTTCCAACCGATCGCAGAAATAACTGCCGCCATAGTCAATACTATAGCTGCGTGGCCGCGATGGGAGTAAAGTGCGATCCTCTTCGAGGGCTGCGCTAACGGCTGCTGTCCTCGAAAAATCGTACTAGCCAAAACTTCATGGGCGACAAGCTGACCGTTCGTTGCTGTATAATCAATTTGCCAGTTGACAACTTGCGGAAAAACGCTGAGAGCTACAACCGCACCTCCTATCAGCAAACCCCGCATTTGACAGCGAAACAATTCTGGATGCAGTTTTAACAGCAGCCTATTGGTGAGGCTAAAAATAGAAATTAACAGCCAGTACAGCCAGCCGTCTCCCATTTGGTCTTCCAAAAAGAACGTTCCGGGAAAGGACTGTTTAGGGTAGAAATCGCTCCCACCGTCAAAAAAACTCCCCACAAAATCAGGCAGACTTTCCACTGCCGGGAAAAAGTTAAAAGTTTCCTTTCTTCCCATAAGAATGATAAATTTGAAAGCACAATCAGCAGAACAACAAAAACTTTAGGCTGCGTCCAAATTTCGCCGCGGCTGCCTCCCCAGGGGTTGATGAGAATGAGGCTGAGAGCATATAGCAAAGTGTAAAGATTTTTCATATGAAATATAGTTGTGTAATTGCGAGCTTTGTGTCAGTGCGCGACTAGAGAGCAATCGCAGAATCTTCAGTTCATTCGATAGTGATTCCTGTAGAGGCCCGTGAGCCAACAATACCTGCTAATAATTGACAATCTCAAAAACCCGCCCCGGTCTGGATATTAGGCTCTATAAAAATTATCCAGCCTGCCGCTTTTTCCGCAAAATATAGCGCATCCCAGCGAACCATAACAGCATTCCATGAGCCGCCAAAATACTCCCAGGTTCCGGTACAGCTTCCGCATCAATTGGCCCCGGAATTTGTCGCATCTTGAAACTTCCTTCCCTTTCCCCAAAAGCTAATTGAATTGGAAATGCTGTTTCTGCTGTCGGACCAAATAATGAATCAATCCCAGTGATTCTAAAATTATCTACTGGATAACCCAACAAAGAAACAAAGTCTAATTTATCTCCCGGACTGAAATTACCGAGTATCGAATCTCCTACTGCAACAGTAAACTCCTGGTCATCGCCCGCAGGAAAATCAAGAATTTCAGTAAATAAAGTATCTTCCAGAGATTGGAATTCAAAGCCGTAGGTAGTTGGAGGGTCAAACCAGCGGCATCCGGGAACTTTGTTGAAGACTTGCCAGCCATTTTCGATTGAATTGGGAAGGATGGGATTTTGTTGAGTTAGACCGCGCATTTCTTTTCCGAAGCCGCCGCCACCGCTAGCTGCGGAGCTAAAATCAGGGGATTCTTGCGGGTCATAAACATCAACAAACAATTCGTAATTGCCTCTGTCTTGTCCGCGAGCACCTCCACCCGCAGCGCGGACATCGAGGTTGATATTGCCGCTACTGCCCACAGTACCAGTTAGTGCGGAGGCAAAGCCATTTCCTACACGGCTACTGTTGTCGTCAAATCCCAGTCGAAAACCTGAGTCATTGTCAGTGCTTAAGAATGTGTTTGGGTTGCAGCGGTTGGAGGGAAGGTCGTTGTTTGTCCAGGCTATATATTTTGAACCAGGGGTGAGTTCAGAGAGCTTAAAACGATCTACTTCAAAACCGGAGGCGAGGCTGTCGGAGAACTTTTTAGTGGTTTTAGGACGAGTGAATGTGTTTGTCCATCCCCATGAGATTCCGTTGTAAATTGTGACTTCTTGGTTTGGTCTGAGATAAGCTAGATAAAGTTCAAAATTCCAGTCATGATTATAGATATAACTTGGGTTGGAATTTGTCCCTAAAACGTAAGGCACGTCTAGAAAAGAGTATGATGGTAGATTTGTTTGAGGATTAAACCTACCCAGATAATCAGCCGCTAGATAGAAAGGAGTATTAGAGGATAGATTATCGATTAGATTAAAAGACGTAGCTGTCATCCCATAAGCAGATACAGGCTGTCCGCCCGTATTAACATTTACCCTTTGAATCCAATAAGTTTGACCAAATTTTGGTTCATCATTCGGGTCGGCTTCATAATCTATCCAAATACTAGCTCCAAGGCCCATTTGTTTTCCACTAGGAGGAATACCAAGTTCAGGAAAAATAGACATTTCCTTACCACACTGAGTTATAGGAGCGCAGGGATAGTAAGAAATCACATTAAAAGCCCCTCCTAAGTTACCACCTTGTTTAAATTTCCAACCTTGCTGCTGATAAGGTCTTAACAAATCCAGAAGTGCATCGCTTCCACCTCGTTTTATTTCTTTGATATCTTTTGTTGTAACAGTAATTTTACCGCTGTCGCCAGTGTCGGGAATTGTCACATAGGTTTCCTGAGAAGAACTTGCTGTTGTACCTCTAAGCTGGAATGCAAATACAGGCTCTGTAATTAGAGCTATCGGAACCATTGATGCGAACCAAACTTTAGGTAGAAGTAGAAATTGCATTTTTATAAATCCTCCACATATTAAAAAAAATTTTTTTTTATTTGTGATGCGATTGCGGCAATTATTAAGCAAAATAGGTTAGGGTAGTACAAAGCTAAACTGTGTCCACGGACTAGATAAATTACCTGTCAACACTCCCATCAATTGCTTGCGTTCTGCCTTTTCACGATCCCGATACCATCTCTGGGCCTCAGCATTGGTGTAGGTAAACCGAACCTTAGAAATACCCGGTTTGAATCCTCTAAAAAACCAGAGATTACTATATTTGTCAGGTATTTGAAGGTAAATATTTTGAGCGCCCCAATAAAATTTCCCCTCCCAGAAAAGGTTAAGGCTTTCTCCCGCTCTAACTAATGGAAAATCTGATTCAGTCCGAAATACCAGACTAACTTGAATTTTACCTGCATAAAAATTTTCACCATCCACCGCCATAAATTCAGGTGTCAAAGAATCCAAAGAAACGCGAAAGGCTGTTAGGGTATTGTTAGTAATACGAACTCCAAATTGTATAGGAGTATAATTACTAGGTTCATTTTGGGGAATTGTCAATACTCTTTCCGGGACTAGAGTTTCAAGCTTAATACTACTATCAGAGGGCGTTGTCGCTCCTGCGGACCTATGGCTCAGTGCCATTACACCCGAAAGGATTAAAGCCAATAAAAACAAGGCAAAATGCTTCATCGCATCGATCGGCTTTGCTTTCTCAAAGTGACTCATCAACTACTTGGTTATATATTAGGACTAATTCATAAATATTTTAACCGTAAAAATACTGATTTTTTACGTGATATTTTTTTGCTGATACAATTAAAAATACTAAACTTCGATCGCCTGCAAAAAAAAGTATCTTACACTACAATATATAATTTATCAATAAAGTTTCGTATGTTCATCAACTTACCAAGTGTAAGTCCACAAAAGGCATCGCTATCCAACCAGTCCAGACTTTTTCTAATACCTGTTCTTTGATGTTAGTTGCTCTTTGTGCGGAAACGTGGTATATAAGTCCAAGATGATATGTACCGGGCTTGAGGTAATAAAAATAAATGTAGTTGTGTAATTGCGAGCTTTGTGTCAGTGCGCGACTAGAGAGCAATCGCAGAATCTTCAGTTCATTCGATAGTGATTCCTGTAGGGGCCCGTGAGGCAACAATATCTGCCAACAATCTCCAATCTCAAAAACCCGCCCCGGTCGGGATATTAGGCCCTGTAAAAATTATCCAGCCTGTCGCTTTTTCCGCAAAATATAGCGCATCGCAGCGAACCAAAGCAGCATTCCATTAGCTGCCAAAATACTGCCTGGTTCTGGTACAGCTTCCGCATCAATTGGCCCCGGAATTTGTCGCATCTTGAAACTTCCTTCCCTTTCCTTAAAAGCTAATTGAATCGGAAATGCTGTTTCTGCTGTCGGGCCAAATAATGAATCAATCCCAGTGATTCTAAACTTGTCTACTGGATAACCCAACAAAGAAACAAAATCTAATTTATCTCCCGGACTGAAATTACCGAGTATCGAATCTCCTACTGCAACAGTAAACTCCTGGTCATCGCCCGCAGGAAAATCAAGAATTTCAGTAAATAAAGTATCTTCCAGAGATTGGAATTCAAAGCCGTAGGTAGTTGGAGGGTCAAACCAGCGGCATCCGGGAACTTTGTTGAAGACTTGCCAGCCATTTTCGATTGAATTGGGAAGGATGGGATTTTGTTGAGTTAGACCGCGCATTTCTTTTCCGAAGCCGCCGCCACCGCTAGCTGCGGAGCTAAAATCAGGGGATTCTTGCGGGTCATAAACATCAACAAACAATTCGTAATTGCCTCTGTCTTGTCCGCGAGCACCTCCACCCGCAGCGCGGACATCGAGGTTGATATTGCCGCTACTGCCCACAGTACCAGTTAGTGCGGAGGCAAAACCATTTCCTACACGGCTACTGTTGTCGTCAAATCCTAGCCGAAAACCTGAGTCACTATTAGTGCTTAAGAATGTGTTTGGGTTGCAACGGTTGGAGGGGAGGTCGTTGTTAGTCCAGGCTATATATTTTGAACCAGGGGTAAGTCCATCCAGCTTGTATTTGTCTACTTGAGTCCCCGAGGATAGGTTGCCAAAAAATCTTCTCCAGCCCAAACCCGATCCAAATTTGTTTTCCCATCCCCATCTAACTCCATTGTAAATTTCCACTCTCTGTTTCACAATACCTGTATCTAGCACTGTAGTTCTCCCTGGAACCTCGTTAACTAAATACGTTTCAGCGTAGAAGTAATGGTTTGTGCGTGTATGAGAGCCTCGGACGTGTGACAAATCTCGGAAGGTAGTTGAATTCGAGCCAGGAAATGATTCATCATAGTAAGGAGTTCTTGCCCCGAACGAATATCGATCTTGTCTAGAGGAATTCCTTCATTTATAACGTTACCCTCGTTATCAACATCATAATTAGTAAGTACCCGCTGAATCCAGTGAACTGTACTGCCGACTGGATCGTTCCCTTTAGGAAAGTAATTTAACTTGAAAAAAGCCCCAACCGAGTTAAATATTCTAACTCCATCCGCTTCACACGCAAAGTCTGGATTACAAGTGTAATAGTTTTCGACATTGAAACTACCTTCGATATCACCTTTCGGTATAAATTCCCACGATCGACCAAATTGATTATTTAGTAGATACAGCAAACCATCTGTTCCTCCTGGTCTGATTGTATGAACGACTCCCGGCTGAGGCAAGTAACGCCGTGGATCTACTTCAGGCCAAGCATCTAAGCTTACTAAGCCCTGACGATTTTCATACCATTGTGAGTGACGGAAAGTCCCATCGCTGTCTCCCGGTTGTCCAGGTGTAAGGGTGAACGCAAAGCTCGACTGGCTTGAGATAGTGACTAGAACAGTGGTACTCCAGAGCGCTAAAAAGTATTTTTTTGATAGCATTTTGAGGTTATTTTCAAACTAAGTTTATAAAAAAAATAACAGCGACAGCATGAGTTTTAGGTATCAAAAAAATTGTCTTCCAGTTCACTTTAAGGCGGAATCAGCGTAAACTCCACAAAAGGTGTATTCACCATTCCCATCCAGAGGTCTTCACATAAAAACTCTAATTTTTCTGTGAGGGATCTGTATGTTAATTGAATCTGGTATGTACCGAAGGCGAGATCGTTAAACCTCCAACAGGATCTACCTCCACCTGAAATTATCAGGCTTAACAGATTATTTGCTTGCCTTGTAAGGCTAGCTTTGAGAAATAAAGTAATGCTTTCTCCTGGTTTCACAAGTTGTAAGTCGGATTCTTGAGGAATAACCCATCCCAGACTACCGCCACAGTCTAGGCGAGGTATCATACCATTTTCTCCTATTAGTTGGGGAATCAATGTATCAAATAAGATAAAGCGAAAAGGAGTTGAGGTATTGTTGGTAATCTTCATCCCAATCTGTACGGAAATTTTCGCAGATGATGCGGTTAGTGGAACTCTTAAGCTTGGCTTAGGAACTAGCGTTTCAAAGCACATACCATCGACTTCTACTCGATGGTTGTGATGCGGCACAGGTTCAATTAATTGTAAATTCATCGCAGGACTTGCAAACAAACTTCTCTCACTTTCTTCTACTCTAATTATTTCCCCTGTAGGTGAATCTTTTAATAAGAAATTATGGCCCGGACTTAAGTAGATGAATCGAAGCTGGTAAGTTCCTAGTCGTAAAGGTTGAAACAAATAAGTTTTCTCAGATCCAATAATAGTTGTGGTAGCATAAAAAAGACTCGTTTGGAATTGCAGGCAGTTATTCTGCCAAAAGAGCTTTGCCATAAAAGACCGCACTATAGCTCTGTTTTGGGGAATTGCTATACCCTTGTAATAGTTAGTTGTTGTTGGTCGATCGCTCGTTTGTTGAGGGCGTATTTCTTTACCGTCAACCGTAAAAACTTCGGGCGATAAATATTTATCTATGAAAGGAAACAATCTTGGTGTATTATTAGTAATCTCTAAATGAATTTCTACAAATCTAGTTACATTCGTACTGTTGTTCGGTACGGAAATCACTAGAATATCTGGTTCCCAGATTTCTATATCAATACCCTTTTGTTCCACTGTATTGTTGTCACTTGAATTAAAACCTGTCATATTTATTACCCTTTATATATAGCCTTTATCAGAAAGATGAGGTACAATATTGGTACTAGCTTTCGGAGCATCCAATCTTCAAATGTAATTGCATCAGTTTGATCTATTAAAATGTGTGATGCGATCGATAGTTGATAGTTGTGAGTCGATCGGCTCCTGTAGACTCATCAACCATTTGATTATATATATTAGGACAAATCCATTAATCTTTTAACCGTAAAAATACCGAACTGTTTTAGATTAATTTTCCCTACTACCAGCAGTAGAACGGCTCTCCCGGATGCTTGGTGTAAAAAGTAGCGATCGATACAACCCACCGCAGTTTTTTACCATCTTGCCCTAGAATCTGTAACGTTGTATTTAACTATGGGAAGCGTAACGAGGCTGCCGTTTTATTCGTAATCTGAAGAGCGAGTTTTACAGGAGTTGCAGGATTGGGCTGATTTGAGGGGATTGTCAAGACAGGCTCTGGCATGAAAATTTCAAGATGTTAGAACCCCGACTTCTCGAAGAAGTCGGGGCTCTGGGTGTTGTGTTTTTTTAGATTAATCTGCCCGCTTGCTCAGCCGCTTGTAAACCGTAGCCAAAGCATTGCTATCCCCCACATTTCCCGGAAACAAAACCACGGGTAAATTGGGAAATAGAGGATGATCTGGCTCTGTTTTTACCACCGAACAACCTGCGATAATTTGACCGATTTGCCTGACACTTTTGAGCGACAAACCCGTACTCAAAACATCGTTGGAAGTAATGCCGCCCTTGCTAATTAAAAAGCCGATGTCCGCAGGCATTCCCCGCACGACATCCATCAACAAATCAGAAACAGCCGCTCCAAATTTTAACCGGATTTCGGTATTTGCAAATTGCAGTTCCTGGCGGCTGGTATAAATTACAGGCGTTTTGCCGTCGGCGTGAGCAGTGCGGACTTTTTCGAGAATTTCATCGAGGATTTGGGTGCGATATTCTGGCGAATCTTCTAGCAAGTGAGATACATCTATTTCAATGCTAACTGTATTGGGTTCTTCTAACAATCGTTCTAATTGTTCTGTAGTTTTCTTAACGTGGGAACCAACTATTACTGCACCCGGTTTGCCGTCTCTGACGTATTTTGCCATTTCGTCGGCTGCTATTGGCTGGTTGCCGATGTCAGCTAAGGATGTTAAGATACTGGCTGCACTGCGGAATAAAAACTTTTTGCCTTGACTGACTGCATCGAGAATGTGTTTGGCAAATGTGTTTAAATCGCCTTGGCTTTCGCCGTCAACAACTGCACATTGGTTGTCTTTCATGTCCATCAGTCGATCTAAACTTCCGTAGCGTATATCTGCGAGTAAAATGCGATCGACTTCATCACCGGAAATTCGACCTTTGGTTTTTTCTTCTACGTAGTCTGGCAAGTAACTGTGACTGTAGCCGAAGACTGAATCTTTGGCAAATTCGGTTTCGTGAACAGGGGTTGCAACGCTGTTAACCATGAGGTAGTGTACGCTGTTGCGGGTAATTCTGCCTCCTTCAAAAAAGGCGGGAATTAGAAAATGTGCGTCGAAGGGGCCGAGTTCTTCGGCGATCGCGTCGGTTTCGATCGGATAGTGACCGCGCAGGGTAGAATCGGAACGGCTAACGATTAGGAAGTCTGTGATTTCTTCGCTGGCGATCGCCT
This sequence comes from Tychonema sp. LEGE 07203, assembly GCF_015207285.1. GTDB lineage: Bacteria > Cyanobacteriota > Cyanobacteriia > Cyanobacteriales > Microcoleaceae > Microcoleus. The sequence continues at coordinate 24,561 of NZ_JADEXD010000074.1, forward strand.
TTTTGAGATTTTGGCACACTTCGCGGGTGACGGAGGCTGCTGCTTCGGGAGTTAGCGATCGAGTGTTTGTGAGTATGAAAAAAATCGGGGACTTATCTCGCAGTCCCAAACGCAGGGTTTCTTCGTCCCAACGTGTCAGCAGCAAGCAACTGTGCACAGTTTGAGAACCTGTCGGATCGTCGTCGAGAACTATAATTTTGGGTTTGGTAGAAGACATACTGACCTTGTTGTTAACGTCACCTTTCCAAGATATCCTTACCTGTTACTTAACAGCCAAAAATTTACAATTATGATATTTCTTAACAATTCTCATTATTCATGAATTTTAAGATGTGTTGAATAATACCGGGCGGTTGAAACCAGCTTTATACTTACCTTATACCATCTTTAGAAAAATAATATTATTCTCTTCATTCCGCGTCGGCGGCATTAGTTTGACAAGACGCGGTTTCAACCGCCGTCTTATCTTGCCATTTTTTCAATTGGCAGTGTTTCGATCTTGCAACTTTTTGATTTCGGCTTGAACTTCGATAGCTAGCTGCAAAGCTTCGTTGAGCAATCGCCCTTGTTTGCTGGCTCGATCGCTAATTTGCAGGGCATTCAAAGTTCTCAAATTATTGGCAAACAATTCGGAGTTAGTTGCGACAAATTTCTTGTTTTCCCTGAGAATCCTCTCGGTTTTCAAGGCTCGAACTAAATCCTCTCTGATGAGCTGCAAGGCTTGAATGACTTGGGCTCGATCGCCTATTTTGACTTCCGCATTGCCCGCATCTTCTATCCGATCGTTAATTTCGATCGCTTTGATTATACCATTATAGCGATCGACATCATCAAACAAATGAATTAAATCTTTGTTTTGACTCCACCAAATTTTCCACGCATCCTCAAAAATTAAACCGCAGATTGCAGCGAGGTGGAGGACTAACCAAAACAAATAAGCCCTAGGAAATATTGCAACCAGCAACCAACAACTGATGAGAACCAAAACAATTAAACCGACGGTTTTTAAAACTTCGCGGGCAAAATTAGTTGCACTCGCCGGCCGGTACAGGCGATCGGGCCCCGCGCCGCAGAGGTGCTTGAGCTCACCGACAGTAATTTCTAATCCCTGAATGTCAGCTCGCATAAATCTTCACAAATATTTGTTAAATATAAAGTTTTGTGGTAGAACAAAAGGCTCGTCTACAATAAATCTAACACTTTTTTAAACCAAAACTGCACTATGTCCGCACGTCCTATCTACCTCGACAACCACGCCACAACCCCTGTAGACAAACGGGTACTTGATGCGATGCTGCCATATTTTACCGAACAATTCGGCAACGCAGCCAGCATCAACCACGTCTACGGCTGGGAAGCAGAAGCAGCGGTCAAAAAATCGCGGCAAATCATAGCAGAAGCAATCAACGCTTCTCCAGAAGAAATTGTTTTTACTAGCGGTGCAACGGAAGCAAATAATTTAGCGATTAAAGGTGTCGCCGAAAGTTATTTCAGCAAAGGAAAGCACATTATTACAGTAAAAACTGAACACAATGCAATTCTTGACCCCTGTACGTATTTGGAAAAATTGGGGTTTGATATTACTGTTTTACCGGTGAAAAGCGACGGATTGATTGATATTGGCGATTTGATCAAGGCGATTCGGGCTGAGACAATTTTAGTTTCAGTGATGACGGCTAATAATGAAATTGGGGTGATTCAACCGATCGCCGAAATTGCTGCAATTTGTCGCGGAAATGACATTTTGTTTCACACAGATGCGGCACAGGCGATCGGCAAAATTCCCCTCGACGTACAGGAAATGAACATCGATCTAATGTCCTTGACGGCCCACAAAATCTACGGGCCAAAAGGCATCGGTGCTCTCTACGTGCGGCGCAACAAACCGAGAGTGCAGCTAGCGCCGCAAATGCACGGAGGAGGGCACGAACGGGGAATGCGATCGGGAACCCTCTACCCGCCGCAAATAGTTGGATTCGCCAAAGCAGTAGAATTAGCCGTTGCGGAAATGGAGTCGGAAACAGAACGAGTTGTTAATTTGCGCCAGCGTTTGTGGGAAAATTTGAGTGAATTGGACGATGTTTTTCTCAACGGTCACGCTACTAAGAGATTGCCCGGTAATCTTAATATTAGTGTAGGCGGGGTTGACGGTCAAGCGTTGATATTGGGCTTGCAACCGGCGGCGGCTGTTTCTTCGGGTTCGGCTTGTACTTCGGCGAAAATTGCTCCATCTCATGTTTTAGCAGCGATCGGGCGATCGGACAAATTAGCTTATGCTTCAATTCGGTTTGGAATTGGCCGGTTCAATACCGCAGCAGAAATAGATGCAGTCGCCGAACACGCGATCGCAACTATTACATCTCTCCGCCAAGCTCAAAAAGTGATGAGTTAGACAGTTAACTGTTAACTGTTAACTGTTAACTGTTAACAGCGAAAATCCGTTATGGGTTTTTGCTGTTCACTGACAGTCAACAGTCAACAGTCAACAATAATTCCGGTGCAACCGGAATTGATATAATCTGTAGGGTGCGTCGCTGTGAGATACTCAATGGAACTTGCAGATTTTTTCGGGCGACGCACCTTACCATTTAGGATTGGACGGTTCAATAAGCTGTCGCGCAGCTAATGCTAAAAGTCGGGGATCTACTAACAGCATCGTTCACTTAGAACCAAGAACCTCGCGCACCCGATAAATCGGTTTTCCCTGGGACTCGTGATAAGTCCGCATCATCACTTCCGCCAGCAAACCAAAACAAAATAACTGCACGCCAGTTAACAACAAAACCACAGCCAAAATCAGCAAAGGACGATTACCAATACTTTGACCGAGACCAAATTTTACGAAAGTCAAATAAATTCCTAAAACCGTTCCCAACGTCATAGAACTCAGTCCCAAAAGTCCAAAAACGTGCATCGGTCGAGTCAGGAACTTTTTCATAAAAGAAATAGTTAACAAATCCATCAACACCCGAAAAGTCCGCCAAATTCCGTACTTGCTTTGACCAAAACGGCGGGCGTGATGGCGCACCGGCAGTTCGGCAATTCTCGCCCCTTCAATAAATGCCAAGGCAGGCAAAAATCGGTGCAATTCCCCGTAGAGATTCAAGTCGGCGACTAACTCAGATTTGTAAGCTTTCAAAGAACAGCCGTAGTCGTGCAAAGTTACGCCTGTAACGCGACCAATTAACCAGTTGGCAATTTTAGAAGGAATCAGGCGGCTGATAGTATTGTCCTGCCGATTTTTGCGCCAGCCGCTAACTAAATCGTAGCCTTCATTTAACTTGGCTAACAATAGCGGAATATCAGCCGGGTCATTTTGCAAATCGCCGTCTAGGGTAACAATAGCACGGCCTGTCGCGCGATCGAAACCTGCCGACATCGCAGCAGTTTGCCCGTAATTGCGCCGCAAAAGCACGGCACAAAGGTCATCGCGACTGCCGGTCAATTGTTTGAGAAGTTCAGCAGAACCGTCCTTAGAACCGTCATCTACACAAATAATTTGATAGCTGAGTCCTGATGGTTGAATCGCAGAGGCGATCGCCTCAATCAGATGAGGCAAACTTTCCACCTCATTGTACACCGGCACGACTACCGAAACGTCGAGAACAACCTCAGCGCCAGCCTGTTGTGCAGCCAATTTTTCCAAAAATAATGCAGCGTCCATTTTTTTATTCGATAACATCAGTAATCATTAGTCATTAGTCATTGGTCATTAGTCATTAGTCATTAGTCATTAGTCATTAATTAAGAACTACAGAACTTAGGCGTGGTGGCCAGAAACCGGGTTTTTTACGAAAATCATTTGTTCCAACCCTTAATCTCGGTAAAAACCCGGTTTCTTTGTTCGTAGTGCGATCGCCAAATAAACTAACTAGGTTGATAACTGGCGACCACTTTACCATATCCCCGCAATTGCTGGTAATAAACTTGACTGACTGCATCGCCATCCTCCGACAAAACATCGATACCGATACCGTTGCGACCTTGTGCTTGTCCCGAACTGTGAATGTAGCGATTATCTCCGAGATACAATCCTACATGAGTGGCTTTTTCTGGAGTACCAAAAAATACTAAATCCCCCGGTTCTAAAGCACTGATATTAATAGGTTTAGTAAAAGCTTCCTGCTGATAAGCATCCCTCGGCAACCAGATGCCCGCAGCCACAAAAGCAGCTTGCATCAATCCCGAACAATCATAATTTGGCCCGACTGTACCGCCCCAAAGATAATAATTAGATTGGTTCATGGCTTCACGAGCAAAAGTAATTGCAACGGGCAATTTTTCCTTGATTTGGGCCTCAGAAAGCACCAAGGGATGATACACTGTTTCTGTGACTTCGAGCAAGTCAATATCTCGAAGATCCAGCCATCCGGGATAATCGTCTTCGCACAGCCGTACCATCACAGCGCTTGTATCCCCCTGAACAACCGAGTCTATGCCATTTCTCCCCTGAACAACCGAGTCTATGCCATTTCTCCCCCCCTTAATAAGGGGGGGCAGGGGGGGGTCAAAAAAAAGCAAATGCCGCCCAACCGCTGCTTGAGTTGCCAATCGATCGCACTTTGGGGAATCGTAAATATTTATGTGCGATCGCACCCGGTACTCCACAACATCAGATAATTGAGAATTGACCATTGCTAATTGCTAATTATTTGCTGTTAATTGTTCGCATCCAACGATTTATGGCCATTAGCAAACCGCCGTTAACCGTTAACCGTCCGCCATAAACCATGACATTTTTCCACAAAGACGAACAATTAGAAACCCTCGGCAGTAGCATTATAGACTCTGCACAGTCAGAATTTACAGGATTGACGGGCGATCGTACAGCCATTACCTGGATAGTCTACGATCCGCCGGTGCGAGTCAACACGGGCGGAGCCCTCAGCGCACCAGAATTTTGGAAATATCAACCGCGAGGTTTTAGCAACCGAGCATCCGAACGAATTTATCCCGCCAGCATCGTCAAATTATTCTACCTCGTTGCCATCTGGGAATGGGCCCAAAAAGGCATGATTCAAACATCGCCAGAATTAGAACGCGCCGTCCGAGATATGATAGTTGATTCCAGCAACGACGCCACCGGTTTAGTAGTAGATGCCCTCACCGGCACCACCAGCGGCCCAGAATTATCATCAAGCCCCTTTGAAACTTGGAAACAGCAGCGAAACATCATCAACCGTTACTTTCAATCATTAGATTGGCCGGAATTACACAACATTAACGCCAATCAAAAAACCTGGTGCGATGGGCCCTACGGTCGCGAGCGAGCATTTCTGGGAGAATTAATGGAAAATAGAAATATGCTGACTACAAATGCCACGGCGCGTTTGCTGCACAGTATAATCGGCGGCGTAGCTGTTTCTGCCAAAGCATCGCAAGAGATGATGGGCTTAATGAAACGCAGTTTAGCACCAGCAGAATTAGAGGCAGATCCCGAAAATCAAGTTACAGGTTTTTTAGGCGGCGGATTGCCAGAAGATGCAAAATTGTGGTCAAAAGCAGGGCTGACAAGTCAAGTTCGCCACGATGCTGCTTATATTGAAATACCCGGTTTGCGGCCGTATTTGTTGGTTGTATTTACTGAGGGTAAAGAGAATAGCAAGAATGAAGAGATTTTGCCCTTTATATCGCGGCAATTTGTCGAAGCGATGAAAGTGCTTAATTAGATTTAGTAGTTGATTATTGCGGCTAGACTAGACTTGCAATTGCAAAAATAATTTGGACGGGCTAGAAGCCCATCCCACAAAATTTTCTTGTGGGATGGGCTTCTAGCCCGTCCAAAAATTTGATTAAAAGGAACTTTTTCCTAGAATATCTAG
>NZ_JADEXD010000075.1 GCF_015207285.1 Tychonema sp. LEGE 07203
GACTGTTTTTTAGTTGTTGCTCCAAACTCTCTGCACTTTCTGCGATCGCCACAATCAGTTGACGTGCCATAACTCATCACCTCTAAACAGTATCTTTATTCTATGCAACTTCATGTAAAATTGGTATAATGAGGGACATAGTATTGGTGAGTATTTCTACTCATCTCATAAGTGTTATGCTCCCGTTAGTTTGTATCTTTCGTTACTTTTGAATAACATTAAAAGACTTCTTGGTGAGATTCGATGATTGCGGGTGGGGCGAGCTAGCTGGGCAGTGAATATTGAGAGCAAAACAGATATTGATTGTTGAGATGCGATCGCCCCTACTGCATTTTTGGCAAGAAATCTGATCCATAACTTCTGATGGTTTATGAAAAATAGGAGCATCAACGATGATTAACTCAAATTTACTGGCAGTAGTAGGATCGGCTATGGCTGACACAGCATCAGGAAACTGGCAAAAGCCTGTAGTGATGTTTGTTTGCAATCTCCTAGCATTGCTAGTTCTGAGCCGGGTAATTTGGCATCCCGATGTCGGGCCGAAAATGCCTTTGCCCTTCCCCTCTCTGTTTAACAATGTTAGCGTTCCCGCATTTTTGGCATCAATGAGCGCCGGTCACATTCTGGGAGCATTAATGATTTTGACGCTCGGCACCGACAAGTATATTTAGGAGCAGTTGCGCGGCTGTATTGGGTCATTTTTCCGGCAACGGGTGGAGTGAAATGCCCAAAAAATTAGGGGTAAGTGAAAAGCACTCACCTCTACATTTAAATTGGGAGAGAAGCCTTCAGCAAGCTGGAGATAGCAGGATTTACTTGGCGGCAAATGCGGTAGCAACGACGCTTTCTATCCCGACAAAAGGGCGTTTCCGCCTGCAATTATCGCGATCGATAAATTTTGCTTGCTAGCGAAGGAGACTATGCTTTGTCGATGCCTGGAGTGCCTCATTATTGGTCGGCCCTAAAGGATTGGATGATCGTGACTGTGCGCTGGCTTTCCCTGTCGGGAGATAGTGATAGTATTAAGAATTAAGTTTAACTTCGGGAACCAAAACGCGGCCGGTATAACCCGCGCGCTGGTAGCGATCGATCGCCTCTGATGCGATAACATCCGCTTTGCCGGTCTCAACCAGCGCCACGCAAGCACCGCCAAAACCTCCGCCCGTCAGCCTTGCGCCGAAAACTCCGGGGATTGACTGCAAGATTGCCACCAGCGCGTCTACTGCCGGCACTGAAACTTCGTAGTCGTCGCGCAAACTCGCGTGGGAAGCATTGATTAACTCGCCCAAACGCTTTGCTGAAAAAGATTTTACCGCTTGCAGCACCCGTTTGTTTTCGGTAACGACGTGGCGCGATCGCCTTTTGAGAGGTTCTGGCAACACTTCGACTGCTTTGGGATCGGCGATATCCCTGAGAGCTTTAACTCCCAATATCCGGGCGGATTCCTCGCACTCAGCGCGCCGTTTGTTATAGCCGCTTCCGGCTGCTAGTTTGCGGGTTTCGCCGCTGTCAATTACTAAAATTTCTGTCCCTGCAGGAAAAGGTAACGGGTGGTATTTGAGGGTGCGGGTGTCGAGAAATAGCACGGTGTTGGTGTCTGCTAAACTCGATGCCATTTGATCCATGATGCCGCATTTCAAGCCGGCATACCGGATTTCGGCTAGCTGTCCGATTTGAGCAAGTCGCACGTCGTCTAGAGGAAGGTTCAAAAGTGCGCGCAATCCTCTGAGGGTTGCTATTTCTAAAGCCGCGCTGCTGGATAAACCGACTCCGATCGGCACGTTGGAGGTAATGTACAAATTTATTGGTGGTATTTTGTATCCTTCTTTTTCTACAAGTCTGATGCAACCGCAGATATAAGTGGCGAATGTTTGCGGTATGGTATCGTCGTCTGAAAAATTTATGAGTTCGTCATATTCTGCTGAATAAAAATGGTGTCGATCGTCGCTGCTGAAGCCGATTTGTACTGTTGTGCGCTGGGGAATTGCCGTCGGAAGTACAAATCCGTCGTTGTAGTCTGTGTGTTCGCCCAGCAGGTTTACTCTTCCGGGCGCGCTGGCTTGGGTTTTGGGTAATGTACCAAATACTCGTTGGAATTTCATTTTTGGAGAATTGGGAATTGGGAATTGGGAATAAATAATTGGAAATAAATAATTCGGAATAAATATTTTTTTTGATGTTGATGCTTATTATCGTGCACAATCTTTTTGCTAAATTCAACCTCTGTTAACAAAAATCAACATGACTGTAGGTTGGGAAAAAATCTGAGGTTGTGATATAATGGCAGGCTAAGATTTCTGCAATAATTTAAAAAATGCGATCGACCACACCCCGTAAACAGTTTGCTCAACATTGGCTCAAAAGCGAGAAAGCCTTAGATAAGATTGTTAAAGCAGCGAGTTTGCAGGGCGATCGCGTCCTGGAAATCGGGCCTGGTACGGGGATTCTGACTCGGCGCTTGCTGGCTGCGGCTGAGTCTGTTGTTGCTGTGGAGATCGATCGAGATTTGTGCTTAAAACTAGCCAAGCAACTCGGCAAAACCGACAACTTTTTACTGCTACAGGGCGATTTTCTGGAAATAAACTTAGATGCTGAACTAGCAGCCTTTCCTAAATTCCAAAATCCTAATAAAGTTGTTGCCAACATTCCCTACAATATCACCGGCCCGCTTTTGCAAAAACTGCTGGGAAGGATATCTGCTCCTGCTGCTAAACCCTTCGATTCGATCGTGCTGTTAGTGCAGAAAGAAGTCGCCCAAAGGCTTTACGCCAAACCGGGTTCGACAGCTTTTGGCGCTTTGTCGGTGCGAGTACAATATTTAGCAGACTGCGAGTTAATTTGCGATGTGCCGTCTAAAGACTTTTATCCGCCGCCAAAAGTCGATTCCGCCGTGGTGCGGCTGCTTCCCAAACAGATAGAAACGCCAGCAGTCGATCCGCGCTATTTGGAGAATTTAGTCAAGTTGGGATTTGGCAGCAAGCGCAAGATGCTGCGAAATAATTTGAAAGGAGCGGTGGATTTAGATAAACTCGTTCAATTGTTAGAAAAGTTACAGATAAATCCTCAATCTCGCGCTGAAGATTTGAGCGTGGCTGAATGGGTAAATTTGAGCAATAATTTGTTTTCGGATAACTGATGGCAAATAAATACTGACCAATGACTAATGACTAATAACCAATAATATCATGTCCGGTAGATTAATAACAAGAACGGTTCGTAGTGCGGACTAATTTTATATCGGTCAATCGACCGGACATGATATGACTAATGACCAATGACCAATGACTAATGACCAATGACCAATGACTACTGACTACTGACTTTCAACTGTTCAATAATTCTTTAACGCCGATCGGAATTTTAATAATAAATTCCGTACCCTGTCCCGGTGCTGAAATACACTCCAATTCTCCTTTGTGTCTTTCGGTGATAATTTGATAGCAGATAGACAAACCCAGTCCCGTACCTTTACCTACAGGTTTAGTTGTAAAAAAAGGATTAAATATCTGCTCGACTACATCCTCGCTGATTCCCGAACCATTGTCAAAAATCCCGATTTCTACCCACTTTTTGTCTACAATCCTAGTAGAAATTCTGATAAGCTTGAGATGATTTTTGCTGAAGGTTTGGGGGTTTCGCTCATCTTCTTCAAAGGCATCAATAGCGTTATTGAATATATTTATAAAAACCTGATTTGACTGTCTGGGATAGCACTCTACTTTCAGTAAATTACCGTAATTTTTAATAACTTCAATGCCGGGAAAACCAGGTTTGGGATTCAGCCTGTTTTGCAACATCATCAGGGTACTGTCAATACCTTCGTGAATGTCAGCTAATTTCATTTCTGCTTCGTCGAGCCTCGAAAAAGTCCGCAGCGACTTGACAATATCGCGGATTCTGTCGGTTCCTGTTTTCATGGAAGTTAAGATTTTTGGCAAGTCTTCTCCGATCAAATCTAAATCCAGAGATTGAAGTTTTTGTTTGACTATCGGTAGGGGATTGGGATAGTGCTGTTCGTAGATATTGGCCAGTTCCAGTAGATTATTTGCATACTCGCCAGCGGGAGTCAGGTTGCCGTAAATGAAGTTGACTGGATTGTTGATTTCGTGGGCGACGCCAGCTACTACTTGCCCCAGAGATGACATTTTTTCGCTTTGAATTAGTTTGGCTTGAGTCTGCTGCAATTCTAACAAAGTTTGTTCTAGGTTTAGAGTTTGTTTTTTGAGATCGTGCGTTCTTCGCCTCTAATTTCTAATTCGTCTTTAGCTTGTTTGAGTGCAGTTTCTGCTGATTGGCGATCGACTATTTCTGATTGAAGGAGGTTGTTTGCTAGTTCTAACTGGGCGGGACTGGGAAGGGCTAGGGCTTGAGGGATTAAGTCTACTAAAAGTATGGCTGTAGCGAAGGAAATAGTGGCGGTAATTGCTTTGATAGTTCCTGAAAGCCAATAGGTAGGATGCCACAGCGTCCAGACTTCAAATATGTGAGCGATCCCGCAGGCGACGATAAAGGCTCCAAACATGGCAAAAATCCAGTCAAAGGGCAAATCTTTGCGTTGGGAAATAAAATAAATTAGTGTAATCGGGATGGAAAAATACGCTATTGCAACGATCGAATCTGAGGCTACGTGAAGCCAGACTAACTTGGTCTGCCAGAGATAGCAGTGCCCGTGAGGAATAAATGACCCGGAACTAAAAAAAGTTTTCCACATTTCTTGCATAATATTTCCTTTGAGTTGTGAGAAAATGAACTCGGACTGGTATCAATTAATTTCAACCAGGTGTTTCTTTCACCTGCGGCTTAATTACCTATGCGTTCATATTCTCTCCTAGCTTCAGCAAAAATCAATCTGTATTTGGAAATAATAGGCGATCGCCCCGACGGATATCACGAACTGGCGATGGTACTTCAAAGCATAGATTTGGCCGATCGAATTGACTTGCGCGCGATCGGTACCGACACGATTCGCGTGCGCTGCGATCACCCGCAAGTTCCTCCTGATAAAAATAATTTGGCTTACCGGGCGGCGGATTTGTTGGCGCAGCAATTCCCCGATGCTTTGGCGATGTACGGCGGAGTCGAGATTGCCATTCACAAAAAGATTCCGGTGGCGGCGGGGCTCGCCGGCGGTTCTGCAAATGCGGCTGCGGTTTTAGTCGGGATGAATTTGCTGTGGCAGTTGGGGCTGACTCACTCGGAGTTGCAAGAGTTGGGGGGGACTTTGGGTTCTGATGTGCCTTTTTGTATTGCAGGAGGTACGGCTTTGGCAACCGGCCGCGGGGATAAACTGTCTCCGCTGCCTGATTTGGGAGGTTTTTCTGTGGTGCTGGCGAAGTACCGCAATCTCAGTATTTCTACGGCATGGTCGTATCAAACTTATCGCCAGCAGTTCAGTAGTTCCTATTGTGGATCGGAGGATTTGGACTGTCGCCGGGAACGGCTGCATTCGGGGCCGATGGTGGGGGCGATCGCCCAAAAAGATCGATCGAAAATTGGTCAATTGCTGCACAACGATTTAGAAAAAGTGGCTTTGCCCGTGTACCCGCAGGTGTTGCAACTGCGAGAAGCATTTGAGTCAGCAGGGGTTTTGGGAACGATGATGTCGGGTTCCGGGCCGACGGTGTTTGGGCTGGCGGAGTCTCAAGAGCAGGCTCAGCAGATTGTGGAACGGGTGAAAAGTGCGATCGCTTCTCCCGATTTGGATTTTTGGGTAGCAAAGTTTAGCAATACTGGAATTCGGATTTTTTCGGAGGGAAATGATACGAAACAGCCGGTTCCGAGGGTGTAACTCGCAGGTGGTGCGATCGCGATCGCCCGTTAAACGCCGATGGGGCGATCGACCCCAATATATCTAACTTCGCGCAGAGTCTATTGAGATCGAATAACTGATAAAATGGCATCTAACACGGATTTTTGTTTTGGTAAACTAACCACAGCACTAAAATCTCACATCTCAAATCTAAAATTGTAATGGCTGATTTAACTAATCCAAATTCTAATTCCCAACCTCCAAATTCTGCTGGAGATGCAGCGCCTGCATCTTCTCGGCAGCCTACGGTTTTGCGGTGCGTAATAGGTTCGCTGATGGCGAGCGCCTTTGCTTATGGTTTGTATTCGCTCACTGTGTCGATCGCTCTAAGTTTTGCTAGCAAGCCGCTGCTTTCCACCAATCTTACTGCGGTTAAAATTAGTGGTGCGGTGCGAACTTTGGTAGTCGGAATTGTGGCTTTGGGTACCGGCGTGTTTGGGCTGGCGGCTGTCGGTTTGATGCTGCTGGCTTTGCAAATTTTGATTCAAAAGCTGGTGAAAAAACCCACAATTTGAGGTCGGCAGATTGAAATCATCGGGCGATAAAAACTCTCCCCCGCAAGGCACAAACAAAATAGCCAGCTCGAAGCAATGGAATTATTTACGATCGGACACTCCAATCTGAGTATTGAAGCGTTTGTTTTGTTGCTCCACAAGCACGGAATTACAGCGGTGGCGGACGTGCGTTAGCGAAGCCCTCGAAGAGGATCGCATCCTTTCAGCCGCTATTTACCTCATTTCAATAAATCTGAAATTACCGCTTTTTTGTCAGCAGCGAGCATTAAATATGTTTTTTTAGGCAAAGAATTGGGCGCGAGGCCGGAAGATTTAAGCTGTTACGATACTGAGGGTAAGGCTTTGTACGATCGCATAGCAGCAACTCCTCTCTTTTCTGCCGGAATTCAGCGCTTGCTCAAAGGCGCAGCCAACTTTAAAATCAGTTTAATGTGTGCCGAAAAAGACCCGATAGCTTGTCATAGAACTATTTTAGTTTGCCACAAACTCAAAGCATTTAATTTGCAAATTAAGCACATTCTATCCGATGGAAATTTAGAATCGCACCAGGATTTAGAAGCAAGACTTTTGAGCAAGTTTAACCAAGAAAAAAACAACGATCGGCCGATTCAGTTAAGCTTGTTTGAATTAGCACCTCAAGTTCAGGATGAAGTAGTTGATTTAGAAACGGCTTATTATCGTTACGGATTGACAAGGGCATATAAGCTGTCGGACAAATAAACATTGTATGTTCGGGGTTCGCTCTCCTGCCCGCCCCACAAGAAGGGGATTTTTTTTGACATTCAATTTAAATGCCGCAACAGCTTATCAGTAAATAAGGCAATTATCGGCTATACATTCTTTATTTTTGATTGATTTTAGCAGCAACTATTGACATTTCATACATTGGCAAAGTATCCTAGGGCGATCGGGGTGCACCACAGCGTTAAAAATTTTATTCTAGATTTAACGTTCTTCGTGCTATAATTCTGCGGGACTGTAGCAGAAAGGGGTGCTTTTGCATGAAAGCAGAATTTTATTATGATTGTCACAAATATATTTGCAGTTTAGTTCAAGTTGATTTTGTCAAAGAATTAAAAATTAAAAATCATCAAGGTTTTGTGTTAGCTGTTAAGCAAGGCGAAAAGATTGGGCTTTTGGGGAAAAGTCGCCATAATGCTAAAAAAATTGATGTTTCTAAGCCTCATTTTTATAATGTGATTAAAGCAGCTATGAGCGCTTTGGAATTAGAAACGAAAAATGAGATAATATTAGAGAGGAATCGCACGATTGCTGATAGTGAAGAGATGATTCAGCAGCAAAACCGGGAAATTCGTCTTTTGAACGAACAGCTTAGAATTCAAGGAACTAAAATCGAACAGTTGTTAAGGGAAAATCAGCAGTTATCGGCGCAGCTTGTAGAGAAGGAAATTAGAGAAACTCAAATTAATCTAGCCAGCCAGGAAAATTTAGCTGCGGTGGGAATTGAGGAGGGAAGTGGAGAAGCTGAAATTAGTCAAGAAATTGATGATTTGCCGATTATAGATGCTGGGTTAGAGGTGCATTTAATCGAAAATCAGCAGGATTTGGAGGAGGTTGAGATAGCGGAAGCAATCAGCGGGGCAGGTGTTGAAGTTGTTGATTTAGAAATCATAGAAGAAGTAGACGCTACATTAGAAGTTACAGGAGGCGAAAGTGAAATTCAACGATTGCCGAAAAGGGGTTCGCAGAGAAAGACGAGAAAAAAATAATGACATTTTTTAATGTGTTTTAATAGTCAAAGGTTGGTTGTGAGAACTTCACTCCTGAGATTTTTCTAATTACTTCTGTTCTCACTAAGTAGAAAGACGCAAATAAACAGCACTATGCAATGAAATGTCAATCGCACGCTTCCCCTCAAGCCGAACTGCCTCCTGCGTGATGCCAACGATAAATATTCGCGCCGATTTACTGATAGCAATCCTCAATCAGTACAAATATGTAGGATAGTGCCAAGAATGCCTGCCCGCAGGGAGCGGGGCGGGTTTACCGGATCTATTTTTTTATTTATAAATATTGGCGAAGCGAACTCCTACAGGAATCGCAACTAATTGAGCGGAGATGATATTATTATGACATTTTTAGTCTGGCTTTTTCAGCGATCAGGTACTCCGGCACCCAAAATCGATCGACAGACATCAGAATAACTGCAGATATGAAAATATCAATATTCTCTCCCATTTCCTCAGTCGGCAATAAACCAAACAATTCGTCAAATTCCTTGACATCTGCTAAAATATTATCAAAGTCCTTGACAAGTTCGTCCGGGTAGATGCAGTGAATTGCTCCAAAATCTTCATAATAGGCTTCTTCGTCGGGCAAAAATTGTGAGGGTTTGAGTTTTTTCAGTAGATAATCTAGTTTTTGAAACTCTTCTTCTAAAACTATGGCGGCGATGTCTTCCCCGGCTTGCTGCAAGATAATTCGATCGCCCTTTAGCATGACTCGTTTAATTATCTCGATCGCATTTTCGCAAAAATCCTCAACAGTTAAGCGAAAAAAACCCTCGCAACTCGCCTGTTTTTCCCCCGCAGCATCGCCCGCAGCCAAATTTTGACAATTATCTAGGGCGATGGGTAAAATCACAGGTGCGATTGAACTATTGTCACTAACATTAAATCCTTCAGTCATCAGCAGTTCCCCAAGACAGGCATAATTGTTGAGAATATTGCACAATAGATCAAAATGTAAACATATAGCACCTACGTCTTTTTACCGCCGATGAATAGCAGATTTCTCGATCGACTCCACCACCCCTCGCGCCCCGTCATCGTCTTCGACGGCGCAATGGGAACCAACCTGCAAGTCCAAAACCTCACCGCAGAAGACTTCGGCGGCAAAGAATACGAAGGCTGCAACGAATATCTCGTGCACACCAAACCGGAAGCCGTCGCCACCGTGCACAGGGGATTCCTCGAAGCAGGCGCTGATGTCATCGAAACAGACACCTTCGGCGCTGCTTCCATCGTCCTCGCCGAGTACGATTTAGCAGACAAAGCATATTATCTCAACAAAACAGCGGCAGAACTCGCCAAGGGCATCGCCGCCGAATTTGACACGCCAGAAAAACCGAGATTTGTCGCAGGATCGATCGGGCCCGGCACCAAATTGCCAACCTTAGGACACATCGATTTCGACACGCTAACCGCCGCTTTTACCGAACAAGCAGAAGGACTTTATGACGGCGGCGTTGACTTATTTATTGTCGAAACTTGTCAAGATGTACTGCAAATTAAATCAGCATTAAATGCTATTGAAGAAGTATTTAAGAAAAAAGGTGCGCGGATTCCATTAATGGTATCAATCACAATGGAAGCCATCGGCACGATGTTAGTCGGTTCCGACATCAGCGCCGCCCTCACCATTTTGCAGCCCTATCCCATAGATATTTTAGGATTAAACTGCGCCACCGGGCCCGATCGCATGACCGAACACGTCAAATACCTTTCCGAACATTCGCCCTTTGTAATTTCCTGCATTCCCAACGCCGGTTTACCCGAAAACATCGGCGGCCACGCGCACTACAAACTCACGCCCGTTGAATTAAAAATGGCCTTGATGCGCTTCGTCGAAGACTTAGGCGTGCAAGTCATCGGCGGCTGCTGCGGCACCCGCTACGATCACATCCAACAACTATCAGAAATTGGCGAAACTCTCACACCAAAAATTCGCGAATTTTCTTGGGAACCGGCCGCCGCTTCAATTTATAGCGCCCAACCCTACGAACAAGAAAATTCTTTCTTAATTGTCGGCGAAAAACTCAACGCCAGCGGTTCCAAAAAATGCCGCGATTTGCTGAATGCCGAAGACTGGGACGGTTTAGTAGCAATGGCTAGGGAACAAGTGCGAGAAGGCGCGCACGTTCTCGATGTCAACGTTGATTATGTCGGGCGCGACGGCGTGCGCGACATGAAACAATTAGTTTCCCGCGTTGTGACTAATGCAAATCTGCCCTTAATGTTGGATTCCACCGAATGGGAAAAGATGGAAGCGGGCTTGAAAGTTGCGGGCGGCAAATGTTTGCTGAATTCTACTAACTACGAAGACGGAGAACCGCGTTTTTATCAAGTTTTGGAGTTGGCAAAAAAATACGGAGCGGGGATAGTAATCGGGACGATTGACGAAGAGGGAATGGCCAGAACTGCTGACCAAAAATTTGCGATCGCCCAACGCGCCTATAACGCCGCCATCGCCTACGGAATTCCCGCCGAAGAAATCTTTTTTGATACCCTAGCATTGCCCATTTCCACGGGGATTGAAGAAGACCGAAAAAACGGCAAAGCTACCATCGAATCGATCCGCCGCATTCGCCAAGAATTGCCGGGTTGTCACGTAATTTTGGGAGTTTCTAATATTTCCTTCGGCTTGAATCCGGCGGCGCGGCAAGTTTTGAATTCCATGTTTTTGCACGAAGCGATGCAGGCGGGGATGGATTCGGCTATTATCAGCGCTAACAAGATTTTGCCGATCGCCAAAATCGACCCCAAACACCAAGAAATCTGCCGTAAACTGATTTACGACGAGAGGGAGTTCGACGGCGAAATTTGCGTTTACGACCCCTTGGGCGACCTGACAACGGTGTTTGCGGGCAAAACTACCAAGCGCGATCGGACAGAAGACGCAAACCTCCCGGTAGAAGAACGCCTGAAGCAGCACATCATCGACGGCGAACGAATTGGGCTCGACATCCAACTCGCCAAAGCCTTAGAAAGCTATCCGCCGCTGCACATTATCAATACCTTCTTGCTAGACGGGATGAAAGTAGTAGGAGAATTGTTCGGTTCCGGACAAATGCAGCTACCGTTTGTATTGCAGTCAGCAGAAACCATGAAAGCGGCTGTTGCCTATTTAGAACCGTACATGGAAAAGTCAGAATCCGGGGATAATGCCAAAGGCACATTCATCATCGCGACTGTCAAAGGCGACGTTCACGACATCGGCAAAAACTTGGTTGATATTATCCTATCAAACAACGGCTACCGAGTGATAAACTTGGGAATCAAACAGCCAGTTGATAAGATAATCGAAGCCTACGAAAAGCACAAAGCCGACTGTATCGCAATGAGCGGCTTGCTGGTGAAATCAACTGCATTCATGAAGGAAAATCTGGAAGCATTCAACCAGAAAGGAATCACCGTTCCCGTGATTTTGGGCGGCGCGGCTTTGACTCCCAAGTTTGTGCATGAAGACTGCCAAAATACGTATAAAGGTAAAGTAATTTACGGCAAAGATGCGTTTTCTGACTTGCATTTTATGGACAAACTCATGCCAGCAAAATCTGCTGGTAACTGGGAAGACTTGCAAGGATTTTTAGATGAAGTAGGGCAGGAAAATAAGGCAGTGAAAGCAGCTAAAATTTCGGAAAAAACTGCTACAGAAGATGTCCAAAAACCAGACATTCCGGTGGTGATTGATACCAGGCGTTCCGAAGCGGTTGCTGCAGATATCGATCGCCCAAATCCTCCTTTCTGGGGAACAAAAATTTTGCAGGGAGAAGACATCCCCTTTGAGGAGATTTTCTGGCACTTAGATTTGCAAGCATTAGTGGCGGGACAGTGGCAGTTCCGCAAGCCCAAAGACCAATCGCGGGAAGAATACGATGCTTTCTTAGCCGAGAAAGTTTATCCGATATTGGAGGAATGGAAACACAAAATTATTGCCGAAAAGTTACTGCATCCCCAAGCAATTTACGGATATTTTCCCTGTCAAGCTGAAGGCAATTCTTTGCACCTGTACGATCCAGAAATTATGAAGGGCGGGCATCTTGCCCGCCCCACCACAGAAAATAGTGGTACAGGCATCTTGCCTGTGGCTGCAACAGAAAATAGTGGCACAGGCATCTTGCCTGTGGCTGCAACATGGACCTTTCCGCGACAAAAATCGGCGCGCCGGCTGTGTATTGCCGACTTCTTCGCGCCGAAAGAATCGGGTAAAATCGATGTATTTCCGATGCAAGTAGCGACAGTGGGAGAAGTTGCTACAGAGTACGCGCAAAAGCTGTTTGCTAACAATCAATATACTGACTATCTCTACTTTCACGGGTTAGCGGTGCAGACAGCCGAAGCAATAGCAGAATGGACTCACGCGCGGATTCGGCGGGAATTGGGCTTTGGTAGCGAAGAACCGGACAATATTCGGGATATGCTAGCACAAAGATATCGCGGTTCGCGCTACAGTTTCGGCTATCCTGCTTGTCCGAATATGGCGGATCAGTACAAGCAACTGGAATTGTTAAAGTGCGATCGGATAAACTTGTACATGGATGAAAGCGAGCAGCTTTATCCAGAACAATCCACCACTGCAATTATCACCTATCACCCAGCGGCTAAATACTTCACCGCCTAATTTGTAGGGTGAGGAATACCCAAATTATACTCGTTACTCGTTCCCCGGTTCTACCTGGGAACGAGAAAATTTACCCTGATTGTAAAGGTGAATTTTGGGGGTTCTCGACTCAGCTACAACCGACATTTATTATGAATTTTAGTGTTAAGTTGTCATGTCAAATCCGGTAGCATCGGAATGACAAAATCGAGTCAGATCAAATCCGCGCTTCATACTTCTGTATTCATCTCTCTCTTGTCTTCCTCTGTGTTCTCTGCGCCCTCTGCGGTTCAATCATTCCGATGCTACCGGAAACGATATCACCAACGGGTAGAGCCTGCGAACGAGAAATGCCCGATGCCCAATTCCCGAACTCTGTCTTACGAGTAACTTCGGGGAGTGCGCGCGCCGGCAGATGCTCCTGCCATCGAAGCAACCAAACCCAAGAGGGAGCCGAACAAAAATGACCAGCCAGCTTTGGCGGCATTTTCTGCAATATTGCGAGTATCTTGAGCAGATACGTTAGGCGCTTGGTTCGGCAGATTGACTCCGCTTTGCTGCGCTTGATTGATCGCTTCTCCGGCATTGGCAGCTACTACGCCAAAAGTACCGGCTACGCCGTTTGCTAACAGCCAAGAGCCAATTGTTAAGGTAGTTGCCCACAAAATTGCTCCGTTCAAAAGTGCCGTGCTGCGGTTCATCGGGCCGCAAGCGCGAGCTGTTACCCAGCCGCCAACGCCCAAGCTAATTAATAAACTGATAATCGACCAAATACCGATGCCGGTACCCACGCTGCCGGCAATAGTGCGCGGTGCTCCTGAGTTAGCAATGTTGCTCAAGCCGATCGCAGCGCCCAATGCACTTAAAGCTAACTGGGTGGCGATCGAAATTACCAAACCTGAAAATATCGGGCCCCACCGCACTCGATCGTGGTATTCCATCACTGAATTAACCACTACGGGCTCGGCAACAACGTTATCGGCAGGTCTATTTACATATGACATAGGTTTTTCTTTCCTCTGAGAGTTGCTTTAATTTTTAACAATCTTTCCCTTGAGTATTAATCGTGGCTGAGATTGATAGAAAATATATCTGCCTGGGGAAATAACCAGCATCTATGTCTTAAGAAAGAAATAGACCTCTTGCAAAAGTCCTTTTAATCAAATTTTGGGACGGGCTCGCGTGCCCATCCCACAAGAAAAAAGATTTTTGTGGGATGGGCTCTCTTGCCCGTCCTAACTATTTTTGCAAGAAGTCTAATAAAAAAATCATCAGCCATCAGTCAGAATCTATTAGCTAATGACTAATGACTGATGACTGATGACGAATGACTATTTTATCCAGTTAAAAAAGTTCGCGGACGTATAGAGGTAAGACAGCTTAACGCAATCTTACAGCCGTTCCGACGGCAGTAATCAGCAGCAAAGCTCCCGAAGAGTCTACATTAATCGTGCCGGTATCAATTTCCACCCCGATTACGGCATTGGCACCGAGGCGCGCGGCTCGTTTTTCTAGTTCGGCGAGGGCG
Organism: Tychonema sp. LEGE 07203; assembly: GCF_015207285.1. Classification (GTDB taxonomy): domain Bacteria; phylum Cyanobacteriota; class Cyanobacteriia; order Cyanobacteriales; family Microcoleaceae; genus Microcoleus. The sequence goes on from NZ_JADEXD010000075.1 coordinate 14,195, forward strand.
TCTCGCTGTCCCTTGAGAAACACTTCTTCGTAACTGCCGGTGCGCCCGCCGATGATGTCCCGAATCCCGGCGAAGAAATCTCGCAGGGCGTTGGTGCCGTAGACCACCTCAGCAGTTACAATTCCCAAGTAAGATTGAATTTCTGCTCCTTGAATGATATCAGTTGTTGTTACAATCATCAGTTGGCCTCAATGGCGAAAATTTTGAGTTGGTCTTGTTCTGTATATGTACTACATCTCGCCGTTCAAAGATTCCAGCCAAACCCTGAGCTGGAGCGTCGATTTGAGATGGGGCCCTTGAAGATTGGAGAATTGACTTGCAGCTCCGTGAATCTGGGAGGTTGAACAGGGTTCTAAAATTTTGGGATCTGCCCTGACGCGAACGTCGGGGGCTGGTGTCCGTTTCTGGTAAGTCGGCGATGGCAAGCTGACAGCAACTAGCTTTTTCAATTCACACACTTTTTCAAACAAATGGCCGTTTACAAACAAAGTCTCTTGGTATTCAGTACGCTCTTAGTAGCAGGATTCGCTGTCGCAGTGCCGCAGATAGCACTCTCAGCAGAAACATCTGTTCAAGTTCAATCTAAAAACGATCCAAATTTAGACGATTTGCTGCGAAAAGGGCGCGAGTTGGTAGATTTAGGAGACTACGGTAGGGCGATCGCCGTTTATCAGCAAGCCGCGCGTTTAGATGCCGAAAACCCGCGCATTTTTTCCGGTATTGCCTATTTAGAAGCGCGTCAAGGCAACTATCAAGCCTCTGTAGAATTTTACCAGCAGGCGATCGGTCTGGAACCGAACAATGCTGACTTCCAATACGCATTGGGATATGCTATGGCGAATTTGCAAAACTATCCAGCAGCAGCAGAAGCTTACCGCCGCGCCGCCGTGCTCGACCGCAAAAATGTCAACGCCCGCATCGGTCTGGGAGTGGTACTTTTTCAGCAAAAAGATTACAGCGGTGCATTTAGAGCATACCAACAGGCGATCGCCCTCGATCCGAAAAGTTGGCAAGCTTATTCTTCAATGGGTTTAATATTGATCCAGCAGGGAAATTTTGCCAGTGCAGTTACTGTGCTCGAAGAAGCAGCCAAACTCGCTCCGAAACAAGCCAGCGTCCAGTTAAAATTAGGTACTGCTTTCCTGCGGGGCGGCAACACTTCCGACGGGCTGGCGGCTTTTGAAGAAGCTGCCAAACTAGAGCCTCGGAATCCCGAAGTGCAAGTAGAAATTGGCGAATTTCTCAAATCTCAAAACGACTTAGACGGAGCGCTTTTAGCTTACGGGCGGGCGATTGCGGTGCGACCTAATTTAGTGGAAGCGTATAATGCGATCGGAGAAATCCAACTAGAAAAACAAGATTTTTTAGCAGCGATTACCACTTTTCGGCGAGTGATCCAGCTCGATCCAGACCGGGCAGAAGCTTATTACAATATGGGTAAAGCATTCAAAGCGCGCGATCGCAAATCCGAAGCAATTCAAGCTTTCAAACAAGCCCTCGACACTTACCGCCAGCAAGGCAACAATGATGGCGCACAAAAATCCGAGGCTGCACTCCAAGAACTGAAATAATACTTCTCCATGTACTAACTAGGAACTAGGAATTGGGAATTGTCAAGGGGTAATAGGGAATAAGATACCCTAGGGTGCGCCGCCATCGCTCGCCTGCGAATTAGATAAAACATCTTGTAGCGGCGCACCCTACAACTTATTCCTGACCGAACTTTATCGAGCTCGCTGCCGCGAGCGAGGATTTGTTTTATTAATTTATAAAACTCGGGTTTATCTGGCAGAGCGTGCCAATAATTAAGATTTTTTTTGGGGCAGATAAATGAGAACTTGTGTGATATAATGCCGGGGTAAGTTGGCAGGGCGATCGAGCGGTTCATTCAAAAGGAAATAAGAGCGATCGCACAGCGGCAGTTGACAATAAGTCCATCTTTTGTAAGATGTCAAACCAGCTCAATCAAGATGAATCTATTTCTATTGATAGAGTGTGTCAACTTATTAACATTTGTAAAATAAGCAAAATATCCTATCCCCCAGAGCTTCATGTATGCAAACCTATGATGTGATTATTATCGGAGCCGGTCACAACGGACTGGTCTGTGCGTCTTATCTCCTCAAAGCCGGATATACAGTTTTGCTGTTAGAAAAACGTTCGGTTCCCGGCGGCGCAGCCACTACCGAAGCGGCAATTCCTGAATTACCCGATTTTAAATTCAATTTGTGCGCGATCGACCACGAATTTATCCATTTAGGGCCAGTTGTAGAAGAATTAGAACTGGAGAAATACGGATTAGAATATCTTTACTGCGATCCAGTTGCCTTTTGTCCGCATCCAGACGGCAAATATTTCTTAGCGCACGGTTCCGTAGAAAAGACTTGTGCAGAAATTGCTCGCTACAACGAGCGCGATGCTAAAAAATATGCCGAATATACAGACTTTTGGCAGCGCACTTTAAGTGCAATGATTCCGATGTTCAACGCCCCCCCAAAATCGATCGTAGATATTGCCGGCAACTACGATCTTGCCAAACTCAAAGACTTATTTTCAGTGATAGGTTCCCCAGACAAAACACTGGACTTTATTCGCACGATGATTACCAGCGCTGAGGACATTCTTAACGAGTGGTTTGATGAGGAATTTCTGAAAGCACCCTTAGCGAGACTAGCCTCAGAATTGGGCGCGCCTCCTTCACAAAAAACCATTGCTGTAGGCGCAATTATGATGGCAATGCGCCACAATCCCGGCATGGCAAGACCTCGCGGGGGAACGGGGGCATTAGTGCAAGCGCTGGTCAATTTAGTGAAAACCTATGCGGGTGTTATACTTACCGACCAGCACGTCGAGAAAATATTAGTTGATAGCGGCCGTGCTGTCGGTGTTCGAGTTGCAGGCGGCACAGAATATCGAGCTACCAAAGCTGTCATTTCTAATATTGATGCGAAGCGTTTGTTTCTGAATTTAATGGATGACAGCGATGTTGACAGTGCCGATCCGAATTTGCGGGAAAGATTGGAGCGCAAAATTGTTAACAACAACGAGACTATTCTGAAAATAGATTTAGCTCTCAATGAAATGCCCAGGTTCGATCGCTGGAACCATCGAGATGAGTATTTAATGGGTTCAGTTTTAATTGCTGACTCGGTGAAACACGTCGAAATTGCCCACAACGAACCTGCCATCGGCAAAATCCCCGATGCCGATCCGTCGATGTATGTCGTGTTTCCCACAGTACGAGACCCGTCAATGGCTCCTCCGGGGCACCATACGGCTTGGATTGAATTTTTTGCTCCTTACCAGATCGAAAATGCTGAAGGAACCGGCCAGCACGGTACGGGTTGGACTGATGAATTGAAAAACAAAGTTGCCGATCGCTGCATTGACAAATTAGCAGAATACGCGCCGAATATCAAGAATTCAATTATCGGCCGCCGCGTGGAAAGTCCGGCGGAATTGGGAGAGCGTTTGGGAGCGCTGAAGGGGAATTATTACCACGTTGACATGACGCTGGATCAGATGATATTTTTCCGCCCTTTACCGGAGTTAGCGAATTACAAAACGCCGATCGAAGGTTTGTATCTCACCGGGGCGGGAACGCATCCGGGCGGCTCGATTTCGGGGATGCCCGGACGCAATACGGCTCGGGTTTTCATGCACTCGCAGCAGCCGATCGCGCAGACTTTGGCGGATGCGGCTAATTCTTTGAAATCGACGGCTAAGTCGGTGTTTCGAGGTAATTAGAAGCTAAGAGGGCGGGCATTCCCCGCCCTTATTGATTGACTGTTTTTGGTAAGCTTAGTTGAAAAATAGCGTGATTTTATGTATAATTAAATGTTAAGTTTTAGATAAAAAGGAAATCCGTAAGCTGTTATGCACCCTGGTAATGATTGAATAAATTCGCAATAAAATTGTTCAAAGCCAGTTTGAGTTCTCACAGCACGCTCTGAATCAAAGCATCGTCCGCCAGAGCGGGGTGCAAGAACTGCGCGACGCTATTTCAAGCGGTGAAGTTATCGAAGATTATCCAGACGACAAATATGGCCCAAGCTGCCTGATACTGGGTTTTACCCTAGCAGCTCGACCTTTGCACATCCAGTGTAGTTATCCATCCCGCCCTTTGATAAAAATTATTACCCTATACGAACCGAGCGCTGAACTGTGGATGAATTTCAAAGTTAGGAGAACTCAAAATGAGCAATGAAGTCTGGAACGAAACCCTAATCGAACAAAGAGTTAATTATACTCTGGAATTAGATGGAAATTTTATCATTATTGAAAATGTGCCAGCCCGATTGTGTGTAGAAACAGGAGAGCGTTTTTTCTCACCAGAAACAGTAGAGCGACTACAACAAATTATCGGGAAAGGAAAACAGCCAAGTCGCACGCTGGAAGTTCCTGTTTATGAGTTTGTGTAATTAGCGGATCGAGAGGCAGTGTAGGTAATGTCATCCCAACTTTTAAAAGATCGTTCTCAGGCTCTGGAGTTGGTTGAAATCGCCGACAGTCATCTAAAGTTGGGACAAATCGAGCAAGCTCAAGAAAATTTTGCGAGAGCTTTTCAGATAGCCCAAACATTCCCGAATGACATTCCTAAAGCTTTGCCTCAATGCTCAGTTTCTGTAAGAGAGCAAGTGTTAAATGCGTTCATCCGCAGCTATGCTCGAGTAGAAAACTACGGTTCTGCTGTTCGGGTGGCACGAGGCATAGAAGATGAGGATTTTCAAGCTTGCGCGTTAAGTGCGATCGCGTCTCAAGTTGCAGCATCTGGACAAGCTGACTCGGCTCTCAGTATTGCCCAAACAAGAGAAATTAACTATTATAAAGCTCGGGCTTCGATCGATATTTCTTACAGCTACAGTCAGGCAGAACAAACCAACAAAGCTGCTGAGATATTGACTCAGATTATCCGAATTGCTGGGGTCATAAAAAACGATCCATATCCAGCTTGGATGTTAACTCATCTCTCCTATTATGTCCAGGAAAAATTAGGACAGTTAGATACAGCTTTTGAGATTGCCCAACTGGTAGAAAATGACAGTGACAAAGCCTGGATTTTAAATCGGGTCGCCAGAAAATATGCTAAAATAGGGCAATTCGATCGAGCCATCCAGATTGCTGAAATAATAATAGATATCAAGGAAAAAGAATTAGCTCTAGCTTGGATCGCTGATGAATATGCCAAAGCGGGACAATCTGATGAAGCGCTGAAAATTGTTGCAACCATAGATAATGATTGGAAAAACTCACCCTTAATTCTAATTGTCAAAAATTATGTCGCATCCGGACAATTTGAACAGGCCAAGGAAATTGCAGGAATGATAAAAGATCCAGATGATGAGGATGAGAATGATTGGAAATGGGAGGCAATGAGGGATATAAGCTGTTATACATTTAAATTGTGCATCAAAAATCAATACAACTATTGTGGAATGGGCTTCTAGCCCGTTCCGAATATCCAGTTTAAATGCGCCACAGCTTATAGCCTTTCTGTGCTCTCATATGAGGTACTATCCGGGATAGGGCATAGGCCTCCGTGGGCATAGGGCATAGGCCTCCGTGGGCATACCTCACTTTTTTGAGAACCGCTATAGCTGGCGGTTATGCTAAAGCGGGGCAATTTGACAAAGCACTTGAATTTGCAGAAAATTTAGAGAACGAATATCACAAAGACGAAGCGTTATGGGCAATTGCTTACCGCTATGCTGAACTAGGACAATTTGAGTCGATTATTAAAATGGCTCCAGCTTCTATTTCTGCCGGTGACGATCCATTAGCGGTAATCGCGGAATTGATGGTCTCCCAAGAATTAGAATGCGATCGAATTATAGCAATTACTAAAACCTTAGAGAACGAATTTGACCAAAGAGCGTTGTTAAGGTCGATTATTTATCAATATGCAAATACCGAAAATAATTCAGATAAAATTATCAAACTTGCTCGCTCTGCAACTGATGAATCAATCAAATATGTCGCATTGGAGCATCTGGCTAAAAGCTACGTGGAAGCAAAAGATTACGATAGAGTTTTGGAAATTGCTAAAAGCATAGGGCTAGAAAAAGTGAGAGTTACCTCTTGGAAATATATTATTCCTCCGAGCTGATAAAGTTAGTGATTTGCCAGAATAATTATTGCGAGATAATTTCTTCAGCATGATGACGCATCAAGGGAAAACGAAGGGCGATCGAACTTAACACCTTCTCTAAATCGGGAGCATTTTTTGCCAAACTTGGAGCTGGTTCGCGCTCTTTCAAAACGGGCTGACACTCACAGGCACCGGCCCCTACCAACTGTCACTGTCAACTATCAACGATCGACTGTTTATCAAAAATTCATCCTTTGTGCAGATGGAAAATATGACTCCAACAATGAGAAAATAATATTAGCGTTACCCTATTTTTAGCGATGACAAACCGAGTTTTGATTGTCGGCGGGCGGGGCCGAATTGGCAGCAGCGTTGCTCGAGACCTTGTTACCCACACCGACGCAGAAATTACTATTACCGGACGCGACCCTAATGGCTCTCTCCCACCAGAGTTGCCGCCGGACCGATCGCGCTATTTAGCTTTAGATTTAGCAGATAGCGCAGCTTTGCACCAAGCTGTTTCATCCTCTAACCTCGTCGTTCACTGTGCCGGGCCTTTTCACTACCGAGACGCTGGCGTATTGAAAACTTGCATCGAAGCTGGTGTTAATTATGCTGATGTCAGCGACAGCCGCAGTTTTACTCGCAGAGCTTTAGAATTGCGCTCCACAGCTAAAAATGTTGGAATTACTGCGATTATCAATACGGGTATTTTTCCGGGAGTTTCTAACAGCATGGTGCGGAGAGATATCGAGAAATTAGATACAGCCGAACAGGTACATTTGAGTTACGTTGTCGGCGGTTCTGGCGGTGCTGGTGTGACGGTGATGCGGACTACTTTCTTAGGTTTGCAAACTCCTTTTGAGGTTTTGATTGATGGCAAAATTCAGGAAATCAAGCCATACACCGATCGCGAAACCATAGAATTTCCCGAACCCTACGGCAAAACAGGAGTTTACTGGTTCGATATGCCGGAAGCAATTACTTTGCCGGAAACTTTCCCCGTGAAAACAGTTATTACTAAATTCGGCACGTCTCCAGACCTTTACAATCACCTGACTGGGTTTGTGGCCAAATACTGGCCCGCTAGCTGGCTGAAAAATCCTTCGGTGATTGAGTTTTTGTCCTATGTCAGCTACGGGATGACTGCTGTTAGCAATAATTTTAGCGGTGTTGGCGTGGCAGTGCGATCGCAAGTGACGGGCATCAAAAACGGCAAACCAGCAAAAGTTCGATCGACAGCGGTACACCCAAATGCTGCTACAGCTACGGGCATCGGTACTGGCAGCATCGCTCAATTGATGTTAGAAGGCAAACTGGCAAAACCAGGCGTTTGGTCGGTCGAGCAAGCTCTTTCTACGGAACTATTTGAAGAAGCTATACAAAGCCGAAATCTCAACATAGAGCAGGTGGTTTTGTAGTTACAACGGTTTTTTACAGCTAGTTTAGATGTTTGGCAAACAAGCTTTTTTGACGAACTGTTTTCCACGCTAAAAAAAACAGGCAGGACGGCTGTTTCATAAAGGAAGAGAAGAGAAGAAAACAAAAGAGTAAGGGTTCGCAATTGATGCGGAAACCGCTAGATGGGGTTTTTTGCAGGAATTGCGAGCTCCCTTCATACCAATTCTGGCTTTAATATGCTCAGTCGGCACAGGCGGAGGAAAGTTTGACTGCAGACGCGGTTCCAACCGCCGACTCTTATCTAATCTATCTTTTGGTAGAAGTAATTGTAACGAGCAGGGGCTTAATATATTCGACATCACCAGAAACATCCCTTTTGGCTCGATCGACAGATGGTAGCTGCAACCAAGATTGCGCCTCAACCAAAGTTCTTGACGCGCGATCGTACTGAAGGGGCGACAACCACCATAATTTTTGCGAAAAAATACCAGGAGACGTTGATATGAAGCGGGTTTTAAAAGCTTTCGGGCAAACATTAAGTCAAAGCATTTTGCTGATCTGTACCCTGGCTTTCATTGGTTTAGCAGGTATAGCGGTAGCACCCAATCAGGCGGCTTACGCAGCAGGTCAATACAGCAGTCAGGCGCAGCAGTCAGCTAAAATTACTGACCCCGCAGAAAGTTTCGAGGATCTCAATCCCCAAGCAGCTTACGAAGAACTCGTCAACACAGCTCAAAATCCTGAAAATGTCGAGAAGATTTACGATGAAAGTTTAAAGGAATACAAGGCAGAACACCCGGAAGAAAACATTGTTGAAAAAGCTGAAGAGCTGATCGAAAAGGTCACGGGTCAATAATAAATCAACAATTTTCTATCAAACTCAAGTTGCTAAATACAAAGCTTCGGTGAGGACACAATAGAGCATCGCTCAAAACTCGCTTGAACCTAATTATGTAGGGTGTGCAGCAGCGCACCTTACTTTTTTTAGGAGCGTGTTAAACCACTTACTGGTTCCGTCCAAGACAATTTTCCACTTCCCCTTATCTAGCTTTTTCAACTAGCAGATTCATCCCAAAGGAAGATGAATAAATGGAAATTTAAAAGGTAGATTTAATCAGAGTTTCAGTTAAATAAAAGGAAAAAAATATCATGAGCGATGACAAAAAAACGGTAAACGAAGCTGATGCTAACCTCGACCCGATTTCTGGGGAAACCGGAGCTCATCCAGTGGGAACGGGTATCGGTGCGGCGAGTGCGGGTGCTGCGGGTGCTGCCATTGGCGGTGCAGTCGGCGGGCCTGTGGGAGCTGTTGTCGGCGCTGTTGTTGGCGCGTTTGGTGGCGGTTTGGCGGGTAAAGGTGTCGCAGAGTCGATCGACCCTACAGTAGAAGATGCTTACTGGCAAAACAACTACAGCTCCCGTCCTTACGCGGACACGAGCGCGACTTACGAAGACTATCAACCTGCATACCGCACCGGCTATGAGGGTTACAGCCGTTACGGCGGTACTGGTAGAAGCTACAGCGAAATCGAAAACGATTTGCAGCGCGACTACGAAACAAATCGCGGTAAGTCGAATCTAAAGTGGGAAAAAGCCAAGTACGCCACCCGCGACGCTTGGGATCGGGTAGAACGCGCTGTTCCTGGCGACATTGACAGAGACGGCCGCTAACACCGCCAGTCGATTGAAAAATTGACTCTACACATGAATTTGGGAGTTTAACTCTTAGTCTCAAATTTTGGGATATCACCTCGCGAGCGTCGGGGTACGGTATCCGTTTTTTTTTGCGGGCGAGCAAGTAACATACCCCCTTTACGATTCGGCGGTTGAAACCGGCAGAAAGTCAAACTTTCGTCGGCCCCAAGGCCGACTGGTTCATCAAGGGTATCCAAAACCAGGATTTGGTATAACTGATAGAGCACCTGTGGCAAAAACCGGGTTTCTGACCGCAAAAACCGCATCACAACCTATATCTCTCGTTCAGAAACCCGGTTTTTAAGAGCTTGTTGAGAATGGTGCTCTTCTGTCAGGTATAAGGTAAAAAAAACCGTTTCTGCATCTGGGACTGTTGTTGATATCTAGAACTATTTTCAACGCGAGTTTAGTGAAGTTATATCGTGGACGCTTGCACCGTCAGGTGATTTAACCGGCGCTAGAACACAGAGTACACAGAGTCCGAGAATATATATCTGAATCATTCCGATGAAGAGAGGATTTGATATGATTGGAAATTTTCTACCCCTCTTTACATCGGGAAGGGTATTTTTATGCTCTGTGGAAATTGCTTTTTTCAGGAAGCAAGATTTTTCCACGGCTGGTTTTCTGGCTGGAAGCCCCAAAACTAGCAAGGGAGTTTGAGATTGACACCTTTTTTTGACTGTAAGCCTTAAAATTAAACTAATTCAGGACTGATTGCATTAATCCCATATTTCTGTCATTGTTCGCGAGGCGACAAGCAATCCCAGCAGTGACAGAAGGTCGGTTGCATCAAGTTCTAGTATGTTGAAAATCTAAATCCTCTGATTCAAAATCGGTATTACTTGTGGATGAAATGTTGGAAATAGCTTGGACGCTCAAGCAAAATTTGATTGACTTTGTGATGGATGCTGAAGGAGATTTGGCGGTAGCTTTGGAAGCTTTTGCCGCAGCTCGATCGACGGGCGAGCGCTATGACATTGCTCAGCAAAATCAGGTGATTGACAGTTTTACAGTTGAAGGTAAAGTCGGAGACACAACGCCGATCGACCTTTTTGTCGAAAGTCAGCCGGATTTAACCCAGAGCGAGATCGGTTTGCTAGAAAGTTGGCGGCTCAGAAGTTTCCCTGGCTTATTTGAAATTACTAAAATTTCCCCCGACAGCTTGGAGCTGATGAACTGGCTGACGGCAAAGCACTACGCTGTCAAGCCCAACAGCGCTAATTTGCTGGCACAAATGTCTCGCTTTAAGTTAGGAGAAATCTTGCGGGCTCGGATTGCTCCCCTCACCGATGACTGGTGGATACTGTCGAGCCCTCCCATCCCGATGGGGAAATTGGGCAAGCCGAAGTTGGCGGTGGCGATCGGCAATTTCAAGCAAAATTACAAAAATAACCTGTACAGCGACGCGCCAGAATTGTTAGAGCAAGCTTGGCAGTCTGTAGAAGAGTACCACAAGGATTTTACCGACTTTTTTGGCAGCGACGAAGTGACGCTATCGGGATATCACCTGAACAAACAGTTGGCTGAATTTCAGGAAGCAATCACTAAAAAACGCCTAGCTGATATGGGCGTTGATGAAACAAAATCTCTGGCGGATATTGTTGCAGATGCCGGAGTCGATCGAGAAGAAGTCAAAGCAGCGGCAATCGCAGCAGCAGGTGCCGATGCTAAAGCCGTTGAGGTGGCGCTTGAGAGCAATGCTTCAAAAATGGTAGCGCCGAAAGTCGAATTGCCCGATCGCTTCAAAAAAGCCGAACAGGTGAGTGCACTTTCTCATCCCCGCTGGGGGCAAACCTTTTTGTCTACCTACGCTCAATTTACCGAAATGCTGGCAGCAGAAGACTTTTCAACCATTCCCGGTTACGAAAAGCTGGTTCGCAGCTATCTAGAAGATCCGGCAATTAATGCCTGGATTTGGCGGCGGTTAGCGAAAGTTAATCCAGCCAAACTAGCACAAATTCTGCAAACAGTATTGCAGCGGACAGATTTTCAGATCGATCGCGATTTAGATTCTTTGCTGCAAGAGTTTAAAAAACCCTTAGAACCCGAACTCCCGGAAATCGCCAGCGTTCCCCTGCACCTGCACAACTTATTTCAAGAAGCTTTAGGCGAAGTTCAAAAATCAAAGTCCAAACCGCAGGACAAAAAGAAAACTTCTAAAGGCTTTAAATCTTAATCGTTTGCGCGCGAGATCGGGACGATCTCGCGGGATTTGATTTGATTTGATTTGATATTATCTTTGTTCGATCGACCATTATTCCAGTCAGAGCATCTTCGCGCCCGATCGAGCGAAACCAGCAAACCCGCCCCAACCCGCTCAAAACTCGGTTTTTTATTCACAATCGCGCCGCGCCGGGACTCACCTACAAATATCGAGATATAAAAATCACAACTATTTTCAGCAATCTTACTTAGCCCAAGATTTTTTCAAACTTTCTCGCATCACCGCCCCCTTTCGCCCCAGGCAATTAGATCGCCGCCAAGGCTGTAGGGCTAATCTTCAATATTTATTACTTTTGATACTTGACTTTCATTCCGTGCTACACTTGCAGGATGAATCAAAAAACTTAATTGTCGCAAGTTTGAGCCCTTACTACAATGATCCAAAAAGTATTGAAGCATTGGGAAGAGTTGCAGCGCAATATAGAACAACTGCCTCCAGAGCAAAAAGCAATTTTAAGCAGCAATATCAACCATTTATCCGCATCTTTGCAGGAATTGGCGAGCGAGTTTCAGTCACTTTTGTTAACAACAGAAGACCGCTACTATTTAGAAAAAATTAATCACAAATTAGGACTTAAAGTATCTCAGCAAAATGCTAAGATCGGCAATTTAGAGCAGGAGTTAGAGCGCAGCCAACTCCTGTACAAAAGGGTGACTCAGGCACTGACAAAAGGCGAATCTCGATTGAAAACTCTCCTGGAAAACTCTTCCGAATTAATCACAATTATTGAAGCGGACGGGCAGATTAGAGACCAAAATTCGGTGGCGCTAGAGCGGATTTTAGGCTACAAACCCGACCAAAGAATTGGTGCATTCCACAGCGATTTGCTGCACCCAGATGATGTACCTGCTTGGCAAGCATATTTTGCCAGATTGCTCAAACAGCCGGGGATTGCACCGCCGATAGAATATCGCAAACGCCGCGCTAACGGTGACTGGGTGTATCTAGAAGTTATTGGTAACAATTTGCTGCACGATTCCAGCATCAACGGCATAGTCATCAATTCCCGCGATATCACGGAGCGGAAACTCTCAGCAGCAGCTTTAGAAAAATCGCAACAGCAAATGTTTAATATCTTAGAAAATATCGCCTACGGCTTTTTTGCGCTCGACCGCCACTGGCAGTTTACCTACGTCAACGCTCGAGCAGAAAAGTGCTTGCACAGAAAGCGTCAAGAGCTTTTAGGAAACAATATTTGGGAGCAGTTTCCCGGCAGCGCGAAGACGATTTTTTTTAATAATTATCACGAAGCGGTATCTCGTAATGTTGCTGTTAAATTTGAAGAGTATTACGAGCCGCTAAATACCTGGTTTGAAATCGACGCTCATCCGTCGGAAGAAGGTTTATCGGTGTTCTTTCAAGATATCACCGATCGCAAAATATCAGAAAATGCACTAGAAAAAATCTACTCTCAGTTAGAACAACAAACCAAGCTGCTCGATACTGTACTCTCAACTACACCTGACAGACTGTTGATGCTGGATCGCTCCGGGCGATTAACTTATATCAACCGCGCCGGATTAGAGTTAACTTTGCTTTCCAACACCTGCATTTTAGGCAAAACATTAGAAAAAATTGGCTGACCGCCAGAACTGATTAAACTCCACAATAATTGCTGGGAAAATCTACTAGCCACAGGACAAAGTTTAACAACAGAAACTGACTTTATTCACCCGCGCACCGGGCGAAGGAATTATTGCAGCTACATCTTTAGCCCTATCAAAAGTGCGGAGGGCTACATCGAAGCAGTTCTCGTGACAAATAGAGATATTACTGAACTTAAAACAGCCGAAGCAGCGCTGCGCGCATCAGAATCTCGCTACCGCATTTTATCGCAAATTACCTCAGATTTTGCCTATTCTTTTAACTTGTTGCCCGACCAAACCTGGGAGTGCGAGTGGATAACTGAAGCTTTTACTCGGGTTACAGGTTATAGTGCATCAGAAATCGCACATTCCGGTTTTCCCGAATGCAACTGGATTCATCCCGAAGATCGAGAAATGCTGCTGGAACAAATGCAGTCTCGCTCCTGCAGTTGTAAGGAAGTCAGCGAGTACCGAATTGTCACAAAATCAGGGGAAATTCGGTGGCTGTGGGATTGCCGGCAAGTTGTGTGGGATGAAGCCGAAAATCGCGCTGTCGGTGTGTTCGGCGCTTGTCAGGACATCACCGAACACAAATTAGTAGAGGCTAAACTGTGCCAAACCAATCAAGTTTTAGAAGGGTTAATTAAAGCTGTGCCGGTGGCCGTTGTCGGCGTGGATGCCGATACTTTGGTGACGACGTGGAATCCAGCGGCGGAGCGAATTTTCCGGTGGCAGGAGTGTGAGGTTTTGGGGCAGAGTTTGCCGATCGTCCCCAGGGATGAAGTTACTGATTTTTCTGCTATGTTTAAGTCAGAATTGGCCGGGGAATTGCAACTTGCCAAAAACTGCCGGCGACAGTCAAAAGACGGTTCGTTAATTGATGTCCGTATCTCGACTTTACCGCTGCGAAGTCCCCAAGGCCTGATTACCGGGACAATGAAAATATTTTCCCAGATTGCCGCCGCCAAGGGAAGGCAGCAGCCAACAGCGAATATCCAGGGCAAGCGCGATGAGTCGCAGCCTTTTTGGGAGCCTTACGTCCGGATTCCTCACCTAAAAAAACATTAAACAAGGAGGGGGCAATCCCACCCATGATATCAATTCCGGTTGCACTCCTCGTGACTGTTGACTGTTGATATCAAATCCTCTCTTCATCGTCCTGTATTCATATCTCTATTCTCTCTCTCTGTGTCCTCTGTGTTCTAGCGCCGGTTAAATCACCTGACGATGCAACGGTCAACGATATGACAAGCGAATTTCTCCTGTAGTACCCGCCACGTGATTTATCCACCGAATCAATCAAAAATCTCAAATCTCAAATCCTCAAGAAAGAGAATTTATCCGTGGGGTAAATCGAAAGCATCTCAAATCTCAAATCGAAAAATGGAAAATCGAATGACGGGCGGGTCGAAAAACTGAATGGTGTAATGTTAACTGTTGACTCGATTTTATGATTCCGCCGCCAGCGGAAACGATATGAAGCCCGGATTGGGGGTAGGCACGGGGAGTAGGGGTCGCACTACCCCTACAAATATCATTTGTATCATTTATTATTGGGCAATCCCACGCTCGCTCAACCCAACCTACAATCTACCTCGGCGGTTGAAACCCGGCAACCGCGGGGGATTGCCCCTACACAAACTTTTCTTCGCCGATGCGGACTAAAGAAAAAGCGGCATTAAAGCGTATTTTGCTATGAATTCCTCACTACAAATATAGCGGTGCGATCGCGTTGTGAGGTATGTCATATGCCCTATGTCCTATGCCCTATGCTTTTAGGCCCGATGCCCGATGCCCGATGCCCGATGGCACTTCATCTTTCGCTTGAAATGCTATAGGTTTTTTCAATCTTCAACTTGTCGGACAGCCATGCGTTGGAGCGGCAGGCTGAGTATGCTAGAAGCAGTCAACAAGTAAGAAAGAACAGTAGCCAGCCTCAAACTGAGCAACCACCAGCTATCCTCTGGTAAATGAAGTTTCAGCCCGAAAAAAGAAATGCAGTAGACTATCCAGTAAGTAAAGCTCATCTCGATCAAAGTTTCTTCGTTCAAAGTACGATCGTCCGCCAGCTTCGACTCGCGCTTATCGCCCAGCAGCAGCAAACCCGCAATTGAAGCCACAAAAGAAACCATAACGAGATAGTCGCGCCAGTTAAGCTCAAGCATTTTTCAACTCCGGTCTAATCTGAATTTTTGGAATTAGAAATCAGTCTAAAGGATAAGTTTTCCCGATCCCAGCAATAGTTACAAATTGAAACAGCCGCAGTTACAAATCGCAATGAAAATTCACCGCAACCGCCAGCAACAGCCTCGTTTAGTCGGCCGAAAAGGACAATTCACCTTAAATATTGTTAAGTTGGGATTACCTCGCCTGCATTTTTCCGACATTTACCACAAACTGCTAACTCTTTCTTGGCCGCAATTTTTCATTCTGATTTGTCTCTCCTATATAATCACGAATTCTGTATTTGCCTTCGCTTACTTGGCGGGAGGAGATTGTATCGCCAATGCACGGCCTGGTTCTTTCGCTGATGCCTTTTATTTCAGCGTGCAAACAATGGCGACGATCGGCTTCGGCGCTATGTATCCGAGCACGGAGTATGCTAATACTGTGGTCGTTATCGAAGCGTTTTTTGGCTTGTGGGCAGTAGCAATGGTGACAGGATTGGCTTTTTCTAAATTTTCCCGGCCAACCGCTAGAGTTATCTTCAGCCGCGTAGCTGTAATCGCTCCTTTCAACGGCGTTCCCACTTTGATGTACCGCGCGGGAAATCAGCGCTTCAACCAAATTTTAGAAGCGCACCAGGAAGTTACTTTGATCCTCGACGAAGTAACATCGGAAGGAGAATATATGCGGCGTTTTTACGATTTGCAATTGGTGCGGAATCAATCTCCTATTTTTGCCTTAACTTGGACGGTAATGCACCCAATTGATGAAAGCAGTCCTTTATACCGACTTACTGCCAAAGATTTGATCGAGCAGCAAGCAGAAATTATAATTACGCTGACGGGAATTGATGAAATAGTTTCGCAAACTATTAACGCGCGACATTCTTTTGTAGCGTCGGAAATCATGTGGAATATGCGGTTTGTAGATATTCTTTTGAGAACGCCGGATGGCGGGCGGGTGGTTGATTATACTCGGTTTCACGATGTGAAGCCTGTGGAATGAGACAAAAGTTACGCATCGCC
>NZ_JADEXD010000281.1 GCF_015207285.1 Tychonema sp. LEGE 07203
CCTCTTAACAGTCAGTAGGGGCGGTGGATGGTGCGGGCGGGCCCTCTTAACAGTCAACAGTCAACAGTCAACAGTCAACAGTCAACTGTGAACAGTCAACGCCTCAACAGTCAACAATCACCTGACGGTGCAACCGGAATTGATATAACTCCTAAGTTACTGCTGCCGCACGGGAACTTGATGTTTTGCTAGATAAGTCTTAATTTCTCCGATGCCGAGTTGCCCGTAATGTAGCAGGGAAGCCAGGAGTGCGGCTTCTGCTTTGCCCTCTGTCACCGCTTCGTAGATGTGGTGACAGTTACCCGCGCCTCCGGAAGCAATCACCGGAATTTCTACAACTTCGGCGATGCTGCGGGTTAATGCCAAGTCGTAACCGGCTTGAGTGCCGTCAGAGTCCATGCTAGTCACCAGAATTTCGCCGGCACCGCGCTTTGCGACTTCCTTGGCCCAGATGATCGCATCTTTTCCGGTATTTTCTCGCCCCCCGCGCACGTACACATCCCAACCGGGATTATCTGCATCTTGCCGTTTGCGGGCATCGATCGCCACTACAATACACTGATTGCCAAATCGATCGCTGGCTTTGTCAATCAAACTCGGATCGCGCACTGCCGCCGAATTAATGCTTACCTTATCAGCGCCCGCCCTCAACAAACTTTTAATCGTGTCCAAGGATTGGATGCCGCCGCCGACAGTCAAAGGGATAAATACTCGATCGGCAGTTTTGTATACAACATCAATCATAATGTTCCGGTCTTCGTGAGTCGCGGTAATATCCAGAAACACCAACTCGTCAGCACCCGCATCGTTGTATACCTGAGCCATTTCCACCGGATCGCCAGCATCCTTCAGGTTGACAAAATTGACACCTTTGACGACGCGGCCGGCTTTGACATCCAAACAAGGCAAAATTCTTTTTGACAACATAATTTTTTTTGTTACTAATTTATACCAGGTACCAAAAAAAATGCAACTGTATGCTGGCAATTCAAACCATTATGCAGTAAATCAATCCCAATTATTGAATCTCAAATCTAAAATGGTCAGGATTGACGCTCTTAAACCGGGTTTTTCGGAAAATCTTGGTTTAAGAGCTAAAAAACTAGGTCGAAAGTCGGTTTTTGCCCTCGCCGGAGGCAAGTCCCGATCGATAATTAACACGCCCCCAACCGGCTCTGTTGATGTCGGAAGCATCTTTAGCTCTGTAGAAAGCATTTTTTTTGCTTGAGTGCGAGTGCTTCAACAAGCAAAACACAGAGGCTGTCGCTGAGATATTCCCAACTCGAAGTAAAGTAACAAGCCTTAAAGATACCTGATTTCTTAACAATTCTAGGTTTGAGGTACAGAGCCATTTGCCAGTTTTTTTGGCAAAAAGCAGCAGGTGCAACTCCTCGGATACATCTGTAGGGTGAAAAAATATGACACTTTCGCTTAAGATCGAAGCATAACTACCTTGGCTGGCGATCGAATTGTGGTTCGGCAATCCTGTAGGGGTTAGGTGCATCGACGATCGACCGTGACAATTTTAGATTAGAAAACAGCCTATTTGAGGTTTTTTAGGAGCAATCTCAGTTATAAGCCGCGCGGTAAAGTTAAGATTTAAAGTTGAAAACCTCAAATCGGTTGACTTGATGTTGTTTCTAGGGCTGTGGTGACTTTGCAAGCCAATCCACATTTGTTACTTCGTACAGAAAGCGGCAATCGCTACTTGCCGCTCTCCGGCAGCAATTGCTGGACAGTAGGGCGGAATGATGACAATAATTTTGTATTGACCGATCGCTGGATTTCACGCAATCACGCGATGTTACAGCAGATGGAGACCGGAGAGTTTTACTTGATCGACTTGGGAAGCCGCAACGGTTCCTTTGTCAACGGGCGGCGGGTGAGTATTCCTGTGACGCTCAGAAATGGCGATCGGATTATTTTCGGTCAAACCGAATTGGATTTTTACAACCCAGCCTCCGGCCGCCGGATCGATCGAATACACGACACAGACTCTGAAGATTTTACGGCGACTTTGACGGTACGCAGCCTGATTACCGTCATGGTAATGGACATCCGAGATTTTACAGTTTTGACCAGACAGCTAGACGAAACCCTACTCTCGGAAGTCATCGGCAATTGGTTCCGCAAAGCAGGACACATCATTCGCGAACACGGCAGTTGGGTGGACAAATACATCGGCGATGCCATCATGGCCGTCTGGTTTCACAAACCCAGCGGTGTCAGCAGCGAGGAAATGATGCGGATTTGCCAAGCTTTGAGCGAACTGCACAAGGCAACGGACCAACTCAGCAGCCGTTACCCCCTACCTTTTCCTTTGCGAGTCGGGGCTGGAATCAATACCGGTTATGCAATGGTGGGAAATTCTGGCAGCAGCGACAGATCCGACTACACCGCCTTGGGAGATACTGTCAACGCAGCATTTCGCTTGGAGTCTTGCACCAAACAACTCGGCAAAGATATCGCCGTGGGAGAAACCACCTACAAATACCTGACGGAACTCGGTGCCCAGGACGCTTTTGAGCAGCACACTGTTGCTTTGAAGGGTTACGACACTCCCAGCGTGACTTACGGCGGTACTTATCCTGACTTGAACGCTTTTCTCAAAATGAAAGGAAAGAGTTCTGGATAGTTAGAAAACTGGGTGCAGGGTCAAAAATTCATCGATCGCCTCACCTTTGACACATAACATATATAATCCGAAATGTCAATAAATAAATGTAAATGTTTTTGACATCTCTGCGGGTGCTGCGGATTAATCTGACAAACTGCATAAGGAAAATGGTAGTCTCTACATAATAAATGCTGTGTATGAAATTGGGAGACAAAACTTCATGAAACGATTGGGTCGTCTATTGGCAGTATTGGGCCTGGTGCTGGGCTGCTTTGCATGGGCAGGAGACCAAAGCGCGATCGCTGGCACTATGAGCCGTCTCGTCTTACCACCATCCTCCCTCATAGTGGTTGACGTTCCGACTAGAACAAATCGCGCCGATGACAAACTTGCCACAGAATTCGGCAAAAAAATTGACTTGAACAACAGCAGCGTCCGGGACTTTCGGGAATATCGAGGGTTGTATCCTACTTTAGCTGCACAAATTATTAAGAATGCTCCTTACGAAGAAGTTGAGGAGGTACTCAACATTTCAGGCTTGACGGATGCTCAGAAAAAGGTGCTGGAAGCTAACATGGACAAATTCACCGTAACTGATGTGGACTCAATATTTATTGAAGGAGACAACAGGTTGAACAACGGTTTTTACGACTAGATAGCAGCGGGTTTCCTTGGAAGGAAGAAAGCAAAAGGCAGAAGGCAGAAAGCAGAAAGAAAAGATTTTTTCTAGAGGCTGATGACTTCTGCCTTTGATTTCTCCAGCATTCGGCAAAGCTAGCAAAAATTTCCTAGATTAAAATTAGTTACATAAACCGCAGATGAAAGGCTGGTAAACACAGATATAGCCTTTCGAGCGTAACATCAGATGATCTCGTGGCCAAACAGGGCATCGGGCATAGGGCATAGGGCTCTAGCGTTGCGGAGGGATGGGCCCGCGCAGGGCAGTGGGGCTCTAGCGTTGCGGAGGGATGGGGAAGAAGGCCCGCGGAGGGATGGGGCATACCTGACT
>NZ_JADEXD010000282.1 GCF_015207285.1 Tychonema sp. LEGE 07203
CCCCAGCCCCCCCTTGGTAAGGGGGGGAGAAGATGGGAATTCTCCCGATGTTCGGGGGGGAAATTCAAAATCGCGGTGTATTTGGCTGGCTGATGAATGGTTTTTAATCGCGGGTTTGGATTTGCCGTCGGCTGCTGATTATGAAGATTATCCGCAAATTGGTAACGGTGTGGGTTCGATCCGCCAGTTTATTGGGCAGTTTGAGGCGGCTTTTGCTAAGCTGCAACCGCTGCCGGTTATTCCGCCGCGCCAGTTGGTTTGGGTGGTGGGGAATGCTGTTGAAAAGGCTTTTGAGCCGATCGTACAACAACTAAACCAAATTCCCGGCTTGTCGGTCAACATGGCCGCACTCTCCAGCCGCTACTGGGGACAAACTATCACCGTCACGGGTTTGCTCACCGGGCAAGATTTGCTGGAGGCTTTGCAGGGGCGAGACTTGGGAGATGGCATCCTGCTGCCTTCGGTTATGCTAAAACAGGGTGAACCTCGTTTTCTCGATGACATGACCGTAGAACAGCTAGCTAGCTCGCTGAAAACCCGGATTTTGCCGGTGAGCGGAGTAGAGGAACTAATCTCAGGGGCGATCGGTCTGGCAAATGCTGAGGTTCAATTCTAAATTTTGAATCAAGCATTCAAAAGTTTAAGATGAGTAAGGTAATTGTGACTTGTAACTGTTTAGTCCAGGCTGCAGATTGGAAAATTGAGAACTCAATCTCGATCTAAAATTGTCTCTAGAATTGCAGTAATTTAAAAATTATGCGTGTTTTTCGTCAAATCGTCGCGGTCGGAGTGGGCGCTGCAATTACTTTCAGCAACGCCGCACAGAGTGCTTCGGCACAGCCCCCGACTCAATCTCTCGACAGCTCTGCCGACTTGAATCGGCTCGAATTAGGCCCGAATGTTCGATCGACGTCGAACATTTCCTCAGAACCAGCTTCAGAGCCCGAAGAATCGATCGCCCTCAACCCTCCAACCTCCGAGTCTCAGCAGCCCGCAGCAGCTAACAGCATCGCCTCAACTCCGCCAATCCAGCCAGAACAAGCATCAAAGCCCCAACAGGCGGCTCCGGCTTCCCCTGCAACTCAGTCTGCACAGAATGTGGCGCAGTCGGGAACGCCCGCAAATACAGTCTCTCAGCAGCCAATTCCGAGCGGCCCAAACAACGTTCCGGTGCCGAATTTGCCAGCACCAACTCCCCGCGGCACTCCCATCGAAAGTTTCCCCCCAGTCACCCCGAAGGGCATTTTAGAAACCAACCCTCCGGCTTCCCTGGAACCCAACCCGAATCCGCTGCAGTTTCCGACAAAGCCAGAGGATGTCAGGATCGAGCAAACCGAGTCAATTACCTTGCAGCAGGCGATCGACCTCGCCCGCCGCAACAGCCAAACTTTGCAAATCGCCCAGAAGCAAGTGGAACAAAGCAGATCCGCCGTGCGGGAACAGCAAGCGGCTCTTTATCCCGAACTGAATTTTCAAATGGACGCCAGCCGTTCTGTGACTGCCGGCGGAGAACTCGGAGTCCGGGCCGCACAGCGCCGCGTTGACTCTCAGGCCAGGCAAACCGGGCAGCCCAGCACCAGTGTCGGGCAAAATTTAGGCAGCAACACTCTCAACAACACTTTGCAGTTGAGCTACGATGTCGATTTATTCGGCAGGCGGAACGCTAACATCCGCGCGGCTGAGGAACAGTTGCGGCTTCGGGAACTGGACTTGGAACGCCAAGCCGAGCAACTCCGCTTCGACACTGCTGAGGTTTACTACAACTTGCAAAACTCGGACGGACAAGTTGCCATCCGCCAAGCTTCGGTGAGAAATGCCCAGCAAAGTTTGCGGGATGCCGAAGCTTTGGAACGGGCGGGGGTGGGAACCCGGTTTGCGGTGTTGCAGGCTCAGGCAAATTTGGCTAACGAACAGCAACAACTTTCAGTGGCCCGCCGCGACCAGCGGGTGGCTCAGCGCCGTCTGGCCGAGATTTTGAATATCAGCCAGTCGGCTAACTTGACGGCGGCTGACCCGATCGAACAAGCGGGCTCTTGGCGGCTGTCTTTGGAAGAGAGTATTGTCCAGGCTGTTAAGAACCGTCCCGAATTGGAACAGCAGTTGGTGCAGAGGGACATCAGCAAGCAGCAGAGGCGAGCGATTTTGGCGGGGCGTTTGCCTCAACTGAGCGTCGGGGCTGCCTACAACGTGCTGGGCCAAGATCCTGACGACCCGAACCCGTTTGCTACTCGCGGCTGGGCGGACGGGTACTCGGTGCGGGCGAGCCTGACTTGGAATATCTTTGACGGGGGCGCGGCGAAGGCCAGGGCAAAACAGCGGGAGGCTGATATGACGATCGCCGAAAGTCGATTCGACCAACTCCGCAACCAAGTGCGCCGGGAAGTGGAACAAGCTTATTATGGCTTGGAGTCGAGTTTTGAGAATATCGAAACTTCTGAGGCGGGGGTTTTGCAGGCGAGAGAAGCCCTGCGTTTGGCCAGACTGCGGTTTCAAGCTGGCGTGGGTACTCAGACTGATGTGATTCAGGCGGAAACTGATTTGACTAGGGCTGAGAGAAACCGATTGTCGGCAATTATCACCTACAACCAGGGGCTTTCGTCTCTGCAGCGGGCTGTGAGCAATCTGCCTACTAATAACCTCTCGGATGCTCCTTGATGCCAGTTTCCCACCCAAAAAAATTCAACTGCAGGTCAAGTCCACACCCGGATCTCGTCAGAACTCCCCGGCTGCTCGGGAATCGTTGCTGGGACGAAACAGCGGTTTCCGGTTTCCCCCCCTCCAACGGGGGCGCTCGCGCGCGCGAGCGCACTTCAGTGCCATCTGTGACTGCGTTTGAGCTGGTTGTCTAATTGCCTTGGGTGGGGCGATTCCCGAAGATAATTGCGATCGGGCGCACCTCGAATCGCCAAGGCAATTAGACAAGGGCTATTAAACGTCCGACACATTAGTTAATATTTTGTAATAGAGTTCCATATCAACTGCGTTAAGGATCGGCAATGGCCAATATCAAGTTTGTCAAGGAAAATCAGGAAGTCATCGCAGCAGACGGAGCCAATTTGCGGCTGAAAGCTCTAGAAAACCGCATCGATTTGTACACCTTTTCGGGAAAGATGATGAATTGCGGGGGCTACGGTCAATGCGGTACCTGCATTGTGGAAATTGTCGAGGGAAGTGAAAATCTGTCGCCCCGCACTGACTTTGAGAACCGCAAGCTCAAGAAAAAGCCCGAAAACTACCGGTTGGCTTGTCAAACTACGGTCAACGGCCCGGTGAGCGTGAAGACTAAGCCGTAGCTGGCAAAACCCAGAGGGAAGAAGAGAAATGGAACTCGTCAAGCGTG
The DNA here is from genome assembly GCF_015207285.1 of Tychonema sp. LEGE 07203. Lineage (GTDB taxonomy): Bacteria > Cyanobacteriota > Cyanobacteriia > Cyanobacteriales > Microcoleaceae > Microcoleus. The sequence goes on from NZ_JADEXD010000282.1 coordinate 3,341, forward strand.
AAAGAGGAAAATACAAGAACTGTGGCTCTGGCAGGCTCCGAGGCTCCAAGTGTTCCTTTTGCCTTTGAGTGGTATGCTAGTTGTGTGTGTTTTCCTATTTTTTGACAGAGGCGGGGGTCTTCATGGAAGTTAACGATTTAGGGTTTGTGGCAACCATTCTGTTTGTATTGGTTCCCAGCGTTTTTCTAATCATTCTGTACATTCAAACAGCTAGCCGTCAAGGTGGAAAAGAATAATAGCAATTGCTGCTATTTTTGTCTGGCTTTGCTAGTTGCCAAAAA
>NZ_JADEXD010000283.1 GCF_015207285.1 Tychonema sp. LEGE 07203
CGCCCGCTCCATCCACCGCCCCTACTGACTGTTAAGAGGGCCCGCCCGCACCATCCACCGCCCCTACTGATTGTTGATGGTTGACTCGATTTTATTATTCCGATGCAACGGGAAACGATATTACGCATGGGACAAAAAACCCGGTTGCTCGATCGATCTCTGTCGAATAGCAGCCACGATTCTCAAAAACACCGGCTTTTTGGCCTGAGCGGGGAGAGCAGGCTCAGATGCTGCCACAGATACTCCCATCTCAAATCTCAATCGGACTTCAGTGATGCACCAGACTCATCTATCGGAAGACACAAAGCCAAAATATTCCCTGAGAAGGATTTCAAATCTCCGTTTTTTTGGCTAAATATTATATATTACCTCAATTTAAGAAAGAAGCACTGCTCAAGGCTGTTGCTTTTATCCAACTTGAGCTAAAGATTGTACAGAATTTGAACGAGCTTCAGCCTGTCAACAATCTCAGCAATGAAAATTTGTAAAAATGGAGAAAATTTGTATGTCTTTTATCAGCTTTAATCTTTCTGCCAAGCGTTTTGTTCGCAGTTTAATAGCTGTTTGTTTTTGTGCATTGATGTTTGTTTCCAATGCTTTCCCAGCTTTTGCTGTTACCAGCAGCCCCACAAAAGGTGAAGATCAACTTTTGGGGATTGAGAAAGAAGCTCAAAAAGCAGTTTTGAAAGATCCTATGTCTCTGGAAGAAACTCAGGAAAAAGCTAACGAAGGGATTAATGAAGTTCAGGGAGATGCTGACAAAGAGAAGATGAAAAATCCTTCTAACACAAGAGCTACATCTTTTGAGCAACAAGTCAAAAAAGCTGTCAGCAACATTAAAGACTAACTCCACAGTTATCAGCCTAAAAAATTAGGGACAAGGCAGGGCCGCGTCCCTTAATTTTTGTGTGTTTGCTCTCAATTTATATCCGTTTCCGGTTGCATCAAAATAATAAAATCGAGTCAACTCTCAACAGTCAACTCTCAACAGTCAACTCTCAACAGTCAACTCTCAACAGTCAACTCTCAACAGTCAACTCTCAACAGCCAACAATTCCCCAGGAGTGCAACCGGAATTGGTATCAGAGAGTTCGATCGCACCTGATATCAGATAGAATAAAAAAGCGGAAAAGATTTGGCACCTTTCGGCTTGACGAACACTCTTTGCTGCGGCTGTAACAGCAATTGGTCAAACCTTTCTCTGGTCAAATTAGCGTTGAGCACTTGACCGTCATCTAAGGTTAATTCTACCTGAATTTCCCATCCTAAATGAATCAAGCGACTGATTCTTGCAGGCACTGTGGCACTATTTTCTGTGGTTTCAATTACTACGTCGTGAGGGCGCAAGAAAATTTCGGGGTTGGCTGAGTCAAAGCCGTTGTCTTGAAACATTCTCGAACTGCTGGGCAAGACATTGACTGGGCCGATAAAACTCATGACAAAGGCACTGGCTGGATGGTCGTAAATTTCGGCGGGCGTGCCTATTTGTTCGATTTTACCTTTATTCATTACTGTAATTCGATCGGCAACTTCCATCGCTTCTTCTTGGTCGTGCGTCACAAATACTGTGGTAACGTGCACTTCGTCGTGCAATCGTCGCAACCAAGCGCGCAAATCTTTGCGGACTTTAGCATCGAGAGCTCCAAAAGGTTCGTCTAGCAGCAACACTTTCGGTTCCACAGCCAGGGCTCTGGCTAGGGCCACGCGCTGCCGCTGACCGCCTGAAAGTTGCGACGGGTATCTATCGCCCAATCCTGCTAATTGCACTAAATTCAACAATTCTTCTACCCGCGATTTGACTTTGGCGGGTGCAGTTTTCTGAATTTCCATCCCGAAAGCGATGTTTTTTCGCACTGTCATGTGCTTGAACAGCGCGTAATGCTGAAACACAAATCCAATTTTGCGTTCTTGGACGCTGGTATTTGTGGCATCTTGGCCTGTCAGCCAGATTTTGCCGGAGTCGGGCATTTCTAACCCTGCAATCAGCCGCAGCAGTGTAGACTTGCCGGAACCGGACGGGCCCAGCAGTGCGACTAGGGAACCGGATTCAATTTCTAAACTGACTCGATCGAGTGCTTGGAAACTGCCAAACTGTTTACTTACATTTTCTACGACGATACCCATAGGAAGTTCGGCAACGGATGAGTGTAATGGATTTAACGGATGGATGTTGAGCTTCGAGGTTCGAGGAAAAAGCGAAAAATGTTAATCCCCGGTTTGTGGATAGGTTTGTGTAAGATTTTATAGCACGATCGCGCATCAGTTACTTAATTTTATGGTCTTAGCTGCCTCTGGAAAGCCCAAAAATTCTCTAAAATGCACCTCCATCGCAAAACAACACAATTCTTTGCCACCAAAGTTGACGTTTGGTACTACAATGCAGCAAAAGTTCAAGCGATTTTGACTTCAACGGCTGAGGGGATAAAGGAAAATGGGAGATGTTGGACCTGTGCCTGTAGGAATTATCGGCGCTTCAGGTTACGGCGGCGTGCAACTTGTGCGACTGCTGGCGGATCACCCAGCGGCGGAAGTAGTGTATTTGGGCGGGGATAGCAGTGCGGGAAAACCTTTTTCCAGCCTTTATCCGCATCTGACTAACTGCATAGACTTAACTGTTGAGGCGATCGACCTAGATCGAATAGCGGCAAATTGTGAAGTTGTGTTTATGTCGCTGCCGAACGGTTTAGCTTGCCAAATGGCACCGACGCTGATCGAAAAAGGCTGCAAAGTCTTGGATTTGTCGGCTGATTACAGATTTGAAAACCTAGAAACTTACAAAGCTTGGTACGGCGGCGGCGAACGATCGGACTCTGAAGTCGCAGCAACCGCTGTTTACGGTTTGCCAGAATTGTATCGCGATCGCATTAAAGACGCTCAATTGGTAGGCTGTGCCGGTTGCTACGTCACCGCTAGCTTGTTAGCCCTCGCACCCTTGCTAAAACAAGGTCTGATCGTACCAGAAACAGCAATTATCGACGCTAAATCAGGAACTTCGGGAGGGGGCCGCAAAGCCGAAGTTAATCTGTTATTAGCAGAAGCTGACAATTCCATAGGCGCTTACGGAGTTGGCCGCCACCGCCACACGCCAGAAATTGAGCAAGTTTGCAGCGATTTAGCCGGAAAAGATATCAAAGTCCAATTTACTCCACACCTGATGCCGATGGTGCGGGGAATTCTGGCAACTGTTTACGCAAATTTGCGCGATCCGGGATTGGTGCGGGAAGATTTAATCACGATTTTCAGCGCTTTTTACCGCAATTCTCCTTTAGTAAAAGTGTTGCCGGCTGGGGTTTATCCGCAGTCTAAATGGGCTTGCGGCACGAATCTTTGTTACATTGGCGTGGAAGTCGATCCGCGCACCGATCGGGTAATTGTGATGTCGGCGATCGACAATTTAATTAAAGGTCAAGCCGGTCAAGGCATCCAGTGCATGAACTTGATGATGGGTTGGGAAGAAACTTTGGGTTTGCCTCAATTGGCTTTCTATCCTTAATTGGGAATGGGGCTCCGTGGCCTTCGCCGGGCCCAGCGAAGCGGAGGGATGGGCCAAACCGGGCTCCGTGGCCTTCGCCGGGCCCAGCGAAGCGGAGGGATGGGGCATGGGGCATGGGGCATGGGC
>NZ_JADEXD010000076.1 GCF_015207285.1 Tychonema sp. LEGE 07203
GTATAATTTCCTCGCTTAAATCGTGACCTTCTATCAATTCTTGAACGAGATAAAACTCTTGATTTTCTTCAAAGTAAGCAAAAAGTTGGGGAATGCGATCGTGATTTCCCAACTTGTACAAAACCTGTGCTTCAGTATCGAACAAACGTCGGGCTACCTGTAGAGTTTCCGGATCGGTTGCTTGAGGTTTAAGCTGCTTGACGACACAGAGGTGATTGCCTGGTAGCTGTTTATCTTCAGCTAAATAAGTTTGAGCAAATCCGCCGCCTCCCAAGTGACGGATAATGCTGTAGCGACTGCTGAGTGTGATTCCAAGCATGAAATTTACCTAATATTTCCGAGTCTTTCTCCCCTTTCGGAGTAAAACAGGGGTTGGGGGAAAGGTTTTGTATTTGATTAAGTTTAACTAATTTGCGATCGCCCTTGTGGCACAAAGCTTGTGAAAATACCAGTAGATTCTACCGACAATCGGTAAAATTGTCGGCGAATCATGTTAGCAGTGACATTTCAGATGCGATGCGGATTGTACACTTTACTTTGATTTAACATGGTTTAGACGCATGGGCTAGAAACCCGGTTTCTACGATTTTTCCGAACAATAACGATAAATTTACGAAGAAACCGGGTTTCTGATGTCAGCTCGCGCCAGTTTGATTTTACCTTAAACAGCTTTCAAAATTTCATCATCAACCGAAAAATCTATCTCGGCTTTGTTCCTTCCCGAAACTACATAATCATTCTGAAAAGAATCTTTCAATCCCGAAACCAAGTCAAATTCCGGCTGCCAGTTAAGTTCGGTAACAGCTTTATTAATTGAAGCAAAAAAGTGCTGAACTCGCATGGGAAAAGCTTTCTTTTTGCCAAAGTCAAATTGTTTCGGATCGTAGTGTACAATTTCGATCGCATCGGGCGATTTGCCGGCGGCTTGAATGCAGGCGCGGGCTAAACCGTCAAAGGTGACAAATCGATCGCCCGAAACGTTGTAAATTTGTCCGATCGCCCTTTCATTCCCCAAAACCGCAGCCATCGCCCCCGCCAAATCCTGACAGTGCCCCAACTGCGTCAAGTGCATTCCGTTACCCGGAATCAAAATCGGGCGATCGCGCGCAATGCGATCGAAAAACCAAGCCTCCAAATCGTTATAATTTTGAGGCCCATAAATGTAAGTCGGGCGGATCGAAGTCCAAGGCAAACCGGACTCGGCCAAGTAATTTTCCGTTTCGCGCTTACCCAAATGCCGGCTTTTGGGATCGGTAGCATCCCCTTCCACGTGAGGCATCAGATCCGACTTCAAATAAACCCCCGCAGAGCTCATGTAAACAAAGTGCTGCACCCGCCCTTTAAATATCTCAGCTAAAGGCTTTGTATCGCTCAGTTCCCGACCGTTGTTGTCAAAAACCGCGTCAAACTCCTCTGTAGATAACTTGTCTTTAAGTTGGTCAAGATTTGTGCGATCGCCCAAAATCTGTTTCACGCCCGCAACCGGCACAGGCTTATTGCCCCGGTTAAACAACACCACCTCATGCCCTTGTGCTGCTAAAATCTTAGTAAGATAAACCCCGATAAACCGAGTACCGCCCATCATCAAAATTCGCATTATTTCCGATGCTCCTTACAGTTAGTATAAATATCTTACAATAAAGTTATACCCAAGCTTTACTCAAATAGCAGTTACGCATAAATACCAGAGAAACCGGGTTTTTCACCAGTATCAAAGGCTCAAATCCAGTATTTTCCTGAAAAACCCGGTTTCTGCCTCCCAGACGATCTAATTGTGCGTGAAGCGAAGCTATCCCGCAGGGAATCGCTCAAAATAAACATACTTTCAATTTGCCTAAAAAAGCATTATGCAAATTCCCCGGCTGCACCCAGAAACAATCGAAGAAGTCAAACAAAGAGCCGACATAGTAGACATTATTTCCGGCAGAGTAGTATTGCGAAAACGCGGCAAAGAATTCGTCGGGTTATGTCCCTTTCACGACGAAAAATCTCCCAGCTTCACCGTCAACCAATCCAAACAAATGTACTATTGTTTCGGCTGTGGCGCAGGAGGAAATGCCTTTAAATTTCTCATGGAATTAGATAAACGCCCTTTCAGCGAAGTAGTATTAGAACTAGCCAAAAATTATCAAGTACCAGTCAAAACAGTTGAACCAGAACACCGACAAGAATTGCAGCGCCAAATTTCCCTGCGCGAACAACTCTATGAAATCTCAGCACTAACAGCCAACTTTTACGAACACGCCTTGCGGCAAACCCAAGGAGAAGAACCCTTAGCATATCTCAAATCAGAACGCAAACTCAGCGAAGAAACTATCCAACAATTTCAATTAGGTTATGCACCCCAAGGTTGGGAAGCACTTTACAGTTATTTAGTAGAACAAAAAAACTATCCAGCGCAATTAGTAGAACAAGCTGGATTAATTGTACCGCGCAAATCAGGCGGCAGCGGCTATTACGATCGCTTCCGCAACCGCATCATGATTCCCATTCGCGATACCCAAGGCAGAGTCATCGGTTTCGGCGGCAGAGCTCTCGGCGACGAACAACCAAAATACCTCAATTCTCCCGAAACAGAACTTTTCGACAAAGGCAAAACCTTATATGCTCTAGATACAGCCAAAACAGCCATTAGCAAAGCCGATCGCGCGATCGTCGTAGAGGGGTACTTTGATGCGATCGCACTGCACGCCGCAGGCATCTCCAACGCCGTAGCATCCCTCGGCACCGCCCTCAGCTTAAACCAAGTGCGACAGTTATTGCGGTATACCGACTCCAAACAAATTATCCTCAACTTCGACGCCGACAAAGCAGGAAATCAAGCAGCAGCGCGCGCCATTGGAGAAATAGAAAAACTCGCCTATCAAGGAGAAGTACAACTGCGGGTGCTCAACATTCCCGACGGCAAAGATGCCGACGAATACCTCAAAACATACTCCCCAGAACAGTATCGAGAATTGCTCGAAAATGCTCCCTTGTGGATTGACTGGCAACTGCAACAAATGCTCCTCAACCAAGATTTGAAGCAAGCAGATACTTCCCAACAAGTCACGAAAAAAATCGTTAAGTTATTAACCAACATCACTGACGACAACCAGCTAGCACATTATTTGCAAAAATGCGCCGAAATCCTCAGCAAAGGAGATTTTAGACTCACAAAAATGCTAGCCGAAAACTTGCTCGCTCAAGTTGTCAGCGATTGGGCAGCGCGGCAGAATCAAGACGAATCTTTGACAATGCCCCTGTTAATTAGAAACAAGCTGAAACCGAACAAGCAATATAAAAAGCAGCGTGCCAGCAGCGAAACCAAAAGTTCAAAACCCGGCTTTTCTGCAGCAGCCCGCAGTCTTTTAGAAGAAGCAGAAGCGCAATTATTGCAGATTTACTTGCACTGTCCCGAATACCGCCAAGATGTCAGAGAAGCCATAGAAGCTAGAGACGTGCAGTTCAGTCTTTCTCACCACAGATTTTTGTGGCACCAGATTGTGAATGCAGAAATATTGCACAAAACCTCTTTACAAATAGCGCCTGCTGACTTAATATTGAAATTGCAGGATAGCTTCATTGAATATCCCAATCAACTCAATCAAATCTCGCATTTATTTCACTTAAACGAGTTTTCAGAAAGAAATATTTATCGAGCACCTTTAGTAATTAGATCGACCATTGCCTGTATCGAGCAAATTATCAGCATCAAGAGGCGCAGGATTGCACTCGATATGTGGAAAAAAACTGACGCTGCTAAAGAATATTACGAACAACTCTGCGCCGAACAAGAATGGATAGAGGAATTAGAGCGGCTGCGTCAAGTTAATTTTTACGATTTAACTTCCGTACCTTGGGCTTGAGGACTAAAGTCATGATTTTTACCAGTATTCGTAGTATTCGTAGGGTGTGTCGCCATTCTCAATCCCTGAATTAAATAGACAATTCAGATAGCGACGCACCTTACATATGGGGTGGAAAAAAAAATACTTGTTGTCTAACGTCTAACCAGGTTTTTTATAAATGGTATAAGGTGCGTCGCCATAAGATTATCGATTCAATTCATGAATTTTTGAGGGCGACACACCCTACAAGCCAGGTTGGTATAGAAATCCTAAATCATTTGTACAAATATGTAGGGGTAGTGCCCCCGTGCCTACCCCGCGAATCCGGGCAACCACGGGGGGTTTGCCCCTACAACCATTACACAATTCATTTAGGATTGCTATAGTGAGGACTTCAGTCCTTTCTACCACAAGCCTTTTAGTAATCGCAGAACAGAGTTTCGCGAGTATCTCTGCCTGTCACCGGATTAGTACCTTTTGCAACCTCACAAAGCTTTTTGATCATATCGTCTCGCAGCAGTGTCTCTGTAAAATCAGCACCGTCAATAATCGCTCCTTCCAGTCTGGTATTGTACGCAAAAGCACCCTCAAGGATAGCATTAGTTAAATTTGCGTTCATCATGCGAGCCAAATCCAAAGTCGCACCCCTGAAATTAGCGCCTTCTAAATTTGCATCTTCCAGATTGGCGGCAAAAAAGCTCACGCCGCGCAAATCTGCGTTGGTAAAATTGCTGTTGCGAAGATTGGCTTTATTAAAACTGTCGTCAGTCAGAACTTTTCCAGAAAAATCAGCGCCGATTAGAATTTCTTTGTCGCGGTCCAAAGCGAAAGCAGGTGCCGGACCGATCGCGATCGCCCCAGCGACAATTACTGCTAAAATAACAAAACTCAGCAAGAAAGTATAAATATGTTGGCGAATTTTAGAAGTCATACAATTTAAAGCTAATGGGCAGCGATGACAGTTCACAATTGAATTCTATCAGAAAGCGCGATCGCCCGTTACCGCTAGCCAAGCCATCCGTTCGCCGAAGCCGCGCCCCAAGCACCGGAAAGCCCGCCCCTACTGAGGTTGCGCCCCCGAAAAAAAACGCTCCCGCCGACTCCAATTCTCCCCAATCCCCCAACCCTCGGGCTCTGGGCACGCTGGGAGAAAACTTAGTCGCCGAATGGTTGCAGCAGCAAGGTTGGGAAATCCTGCACCGGCAGTACCGATGTCGCTGGGGAGAGATTGACATCATCGCACTCGGAAAAGACGAAGAAAGCAAAATCAACAGAGGTAACGAAAATTCCTCATTCCCGATTCCCGATTCCCGAACATTAGCATTTGTAGAGGTCAAAACTCGCGGCCGGGGAAATTGGGATGTCGGTGGAATGCTGGCGGTTAGTGCCGCAAAACAAGCCAAACTTTGGCAAACCGCCGAAATATTTTTAAGCAGTCGTCCAGATTTAGCAAATAATTCTTGTCGGTTTGATGTCGCCCTAGTCAGGTGCGAACCTTCACGACAAAACACTAAGCAAATATTGCCGCCATTAACAGCAGCGAACTCTCAATCCGCCGCTGCCGTAAATTACCGGCTCACCCTGCAAGAATACATTCGATCGGCTTTCAGCAATTAAAAATATTTAATTAAAATATTCTAGGGCCAAGCTATCCGAAGGCAGCAACTATCAAGTACAATAAAGATTTTATACCTCTAATACTCGGATACTTTCTCCCCCTGCCCCCTGCCAGAAAAGTTAGTTGCTCTGCGAAGTCTAGGCGAGAGTTTCCGGACAATATCCCAGACCCTTGACAAATTGCTGGCGAAACGCTTCAATTTCTTTACGGTCCGGGCTACCGTGACAAACCACCGCCACCTGGTAGCGGCGCATCACGCTTAGCGGCGACTGTCCTGTTTCCAAACTCCAAAGTGACATTTGCAAGCGAATTTCTGGATCGTAAGGAATCCCGAGTTCGTTCATAAAAGCCCGAAAATCCCCGTGCATTTGTGGAGTTAAATATTGGCTCATTTTCACCTTCACCACCCAGCCGTCAATTTGGTGAATAACAGTGATAAATTGCAAGGGAAGATGACTAGCCGCGCGCAGGTAATCCACGACTCTCAGAGTCAGGCTAGTATTGGCGATGTAGTAGAGGTATTCCATAACTATCCTTCGAGCAAAGCTGATGCTACACCTCTATTCTCGCGGGCTATACCCGCGACGGCAAGGGGAAAAGCACCCGACTTTGGATGGGGGTTTTTACCCAATTTGTTACCCAGTTGACAGATCGATCGTACAGGAATTCACCCGATGACAGAGATTGACTGGTCTTTGGACGGCTACGACTACGAACTCCCGCCCGAATACATTGCCCAAAATCCCGCAGTGCCGAGGGATAGTTCTCGTTTGCTGGTTGTAGATTCTCCCTCCAGCCACCAAAACAGGATTTTCCGGGATTTGCCCGACTTGTTGCAGCCGGGAGACTTGCTGGTACTCAACAACACCCGCGTGTTGCCGGCGAGGCTCTACGGGCACAAACCCAACGGCCCGGCTGTGGAGATATTGTTGATGGAAGAACGGCAGCACAACTGCTGGCTGGCTTTGGTTAAACCGGGGAAACGCTTAAAGTTGGGGGCAAAAATTGAGTTCGATCCGATCGCCCCGCCCTCTGATGACTCAGCAGCCCCTTGCTGTTGCCTTCCCCAAACCGAGGCAGTCCCTCGGCGATTGACTGCGACAGTCATAGAAAGGGACGAGGCAACCGGGGGACGGCTGTTGGAGTTTGACATCCCCACAGATGCGACTCTGACGAAGTTTTTGGACGAATACGGCCACGTACCCCTGCCGCCCTACATCGACAGTTCCCAAGCAGCGCCGGAACAGTACCAAACGGTGTATGCCGATCGGCCCGGAGCAGTGGCAGCCCCCACAGCAGGCCTGCACTTCACCGAAGAATTGTTCGGCCGCTTGCAGCAGCGGGGAATCGAAAAAACTTTTGTTACCCTCCACGTCGGAGTAGGAACGTTTCGCCCCGTGGAGGTGGAAGACGTGACGACTCACCAAATGCACCAAGAATGGGTCGAAGTACCCGCTGCCACCGTCGAGAAAATCCGCTCTACTCGAGCCAGAGGCGGGCGGATCTTTGCCGTGGGTACGACAGCAGTCCGAGCCTTAGAAGGAGCCGCCGCCGCGAGTAGCGATTTTTCCTTGCAGCCTTTTTGCGGCCAGACCAATTTGTTTATTTACCCGGGTTACAAGTGGCGGGTTGTAGACGGGATAATTACCAATTTTCACTTGCCGCGCTCTACTTTGATGATGATGATAAGTGCGATGATTGGAAGGCCTCGGCTGTTGGATTTGTACCGAGAAGCGATCGAGGAGCGGTACCGCTTTTATTCCTTTGGCGATGCCATGCTGATTTTACCGGCAGCAAAGAAGGATTAACTCCTATTTAACACCATTCTCAACTTTTCCTTGAGGGGCCCGCCACCCGCGGCCACCCCACAATAAACCTTATGTTTTGTGGGAGAGCCACCGGGCCTGTTAACCGAGAATGGTGCAAAATATCAAAAATGCTAATTGTTAATCGCTTTACTCTTCCTCCTCTTCTTCATTGCCGGGATACACGAAGCTGTTGGAACGTCCAGTCAGAACCGATTTGCCCAGGGACAGAGCTTTCTGAGCTGCCACAGTAGCTTTGCGCTTCCATGTGGCCTTACGCATATTCTTTTTGGATTTGGAGGTTTTCTTCTTAGGGACTGCCATAACTCTAAATACTTTCGGATTGTACAGACAAACAAACATTCTAGCCGATTTTGCCTTGCTCGCTTGGTCGACCAACAACAACAATTTCCCCAGGACGATCGAGTAGTAGCGTGCGCCCTTAGCTTCTCGACGAACAACCCCCGAAAATCCCTAGCTGGCGCACCCTACATTTAAATCTCTCCCCCTCTGGCCCTCGGACTCTCGGACTTTCTCCCCCTCTGTGCAGCTTAGAGTTCGTGAAAGTGGTAGATCACGACGCCAGTTACCGAATCGTTCTCGATACTGACATAACCCGTTTTGAGCATTGCCGTGAAAGCCTCTTCCACTTCAGCAAAAGTAGCGCCAGTTGCCATCACCCCTTGGGTTACAGATAATCTGCCGTTCCTGCTATAAGCAGCCTTCAGCAGTTTCACCCCTAACTGTTCGGGAGTTTGCTTGGGGTATGTCGAGGCGATCGCCCCGCTGCTAGGATATAGCGGTATACCTTCGGAAGATACGCCGAGTTTGCCCCTGAGACTGGCATTGTGTTCGTCCACCATGTTCGGGAGCAGCAACAAATCAAACAATTGCCCGAACCCAAACAAACCAAAGGTAAACAGCCACAGCAAACCCGTGCCAATCTTGCCGTTGTAGAGGCGGTGGAGTCCGAAAGGGCCGAAAAAACAAGCTGCCCATAAAAGGTAACTAACGCCTAAATTGCTCATTTTATGACCGTCCTGCCTGGTTATTCTAACGATTGCACTCCCTTAATATATATTTTGTACTTTCTATCTGGTGTTTGAACAGTTTGACACCAGCAGATATTTGTGCATTGTCTCAAGGTAGTTGCTAGTTGCTAGTTGTCAGTAGTCAGTTGCTAGTTGTCAGTTGCTAGTTGTCAATTGCTAGTTGTCAGTTGCTCGTGGTCATACCAAATCCGGGTTTGGGATCTCCTTTATGAACCAGTCGGCCTTGGGGCCGACATCGTTTGTGTAAACCTGGTTTCAACCGCCGAGCGAGTAAAGGGGTATGTTACTCAGATTTGGTATCAGTCGGCAGTGGGCCTTTATAGCATTGCCCTTCGGCCCCATGCCCTTCGGCCCCATGCCCTGTTTGCCCCACTGCCCTGCGCGGGCCCATCCCTCCGCAACGCTAGAGCCCTTCGGCCCCATCCCTCCGCAACGCTAGAGCCCTGTTTGCCCCACTGCCCTGCGCGGGCCCATCCCTCCGCAACGCTAGAGCCCTTCGGCCCCATCCCTCCGCAACGCTAGAGCCCTGTTTGCCCCACTGCCCTGCGCGGGCCCACTGCCCTGCGCGAGCCACGGAGCCCCATGCCCCACTGCCCTGCGCGAGCCACGGAGCCCGATGAGTAATTCTGCGTAGCAATTCTTAACGCCAGCGACATATTTCCGGGGTCGAGAACTTGGTACACTGAAGGGCGTGGAAATTACAGCAGCTTTGAGCCCGATTCCACCTTAGTTAGTTGGGCTAACGCGGTTGACCCGAAAGACAAGCTTTCACGCCCGCAGTACCAGACAACTGAAACAAGCAAGTAGTTATAAGCAGAAATCCAATAAACATATGGTAGATTCCCTCAAAAAACCAACTTTTGAAGAACTGCGGCCTGGAGTAAAAACCCCAGCCAAAGAAACTATTCTCACGCCGAGATTTTACACCACAGATTTTGACGAGATGGCCAAAATGGACATCTCGGTAAACGAAGCCGAGCTCGAAGCAATTATCCAAGAGTTCCGCGTGGACTACAACAAAAACCACTTCGTGCGCGATGAGGAGTTTGCTCAATCTTGGGATCACATTGACGGCGAGAAGCGCCAGTTGTTCATTGAGTTTCTCGAACGCTCTTGCACGGCTGAGTTCTCCGGATTCTTGCTTTACAAAGAATTGGGACGCAGACTCAAGGGAAAAAATCCAGTGCTCGCCGAAGGTTTCAACCTGATGTCGCGCGACGAAGCGCGTCACGCCGGATTCCTCAACAAAGCGCTGTCAGATTTTAATTTGTCCCTGGATTTGGGTTTCTTGACCAAGAGCCGCAGCTACACTTTCTTTAAGCCGAAGTTCATTTTCTACGCTACTTACTTGTCTGAAAAGATCGGTTACTGGCGCTATATCACAATTTACCAGCACTTGAAAGCTCATCCAGAAGACCAGATTTATCCGATTTTCCGATTCTTTGAAAATTGGTGTCAGGATGAAAACCGCCACGGAGATTTCTTCGATGCGGTGATGAGAGCTCAGCCTCAGATGTTGAACGATTGGCGCGCTAAGCTGTGGTGCCGTTTCTTCTTGCTGTCGGTATTCGCGACAATGTATCTCAATGATATCCAGCGTGCAGGTTTTTATCGATCGCTCGGTCTCGATGCTCGCGAATACGACATCGAAGTGATCAAAAAAACCAACGAAACAGCAGGCCGCGTATTCCCCGTGATGCTGGACGTGAACAATCCAGAATTTTACGAACGCCTGGATGTTTGCCTCAAGAACAATCAGAAGTTGACCGCAATTGTTGCTTCTGAAACTCCGAAAGTCTTGCAATTCTTCCAAAAATTGCCTCTGTATTTGTCGAACGGCTGGCAGTTGTTGAAGCTGTATTTGATGAAGACAATCGAATCGCCTTCTGTTGAAGGTGCAGTGCGTTAAGTTTGGATTTTTTATCCTCTGTTACGGCGGTTCTGCAGCAAGCAGAGCCGCTTTTTTTTGGTATAATGTTAGTCTTAAGAAGTTATGACGTTAAGTGCGATCGAGTTTCAAATGCAATTGAGCGAACTTTACGAAGGAGTTAAGTTTGAGATGAATAATGAATAATGACTAATACGAGCTCGGGAAGACGCAACTCTTTTGCCGATTACAAACCGGATGGACACAACTGGATAACTTTGATGACCGGAGAATACTATCCAGATATATTACAAGAGGCTTGCCAACTTTACGAACCAGTTTTAGTAATGTTTGGACAATTACTCAGGACTTCAGAATCATCAGTGCGTCTATTTATACAGATTTCAGAGGTTCCTAGCACGTGGATGCGAGTTCAACTTCTCAGGGTATTTCGCAAGTATGTTAGCCCTGAGATTCCAGTTGAAATGCTCAGAAGGAAAAAAAAGACAACGGATATTTGCAATCAGTTTGGCTCTCGTTTTAGAGCTGTTCAAGAAGTTCAAGCTGCATACATGACTCGTCCAATTCCCGACGAGGCAATGTCAGCCTTGTTGTGGGAATACAAAAGTCGTGGCAACAAAGGATACGACTTAACTGAAAGGTTTTTCTCCTTATTCCGCTTACACTTTCCATACTTGGCAATCCGAGGGCCAGAGCGAGCCGGAAAAGATATTATGATGGGAAATGTGTTCGCAAACTATCCCAACCCGAAACGCCCAGTTGATTTTGCGATATACGATATTAATGAAAATGAATTGCTGGCCATAGGATTAGCACGATATGATTCAGATAGAGGTGGTGCACAAGAAGACGATCGAACAGGTGGCTATCGTAGCTGTGCCGATGAAATCCTCAGTTACACACAAGATCGCAACTTAAAAACTAAGGTAATTTTTTTAAATGATGGGCCTGGTCTTTTACTAGGTTCTATGTGGGATGACTACGCAAATATTGAAAAGATTTGGTCAGACAGAATTATTGTATTGACACTGCGTATGGTTCCCGATCGGATTACAGTGGAATGGCTGCGTTCTTGAAAATAGGAGTGACAATGGCTACTGGTATTTCTAAAAAACAATCGCAGGGTCAAGCTGCATCAAATTTTAGTGAAAGCCAACTAAACAATAACTTGGATGCGTGCTTTTCATATCCAGGCAAAGTGCCTGCAAGTGAAGTTTTAGACACCGGTCGAGCTGAGTGTGTAAAACTGTGGTCTAGCAATGAACAGCCAAGTATGGCGCATGACAACCGTCTTTACTATGGTGATAATTTACCAATTTTAGCATCTTTGCTCAAAAATAGTTCAGTAAAAGGTAAGGTAAGATTAATTTACATAGATCCGCCTTTTGCAACTAAAAGTGTGTTTCAATCGCGTTCTCAGACGGATGCTTATTCTGACTTATTAGCAGGGAACAGCTATATTGAATTTATTCGTAAAAGGTTGATAATTATGAGAGAGTTATTAGCGGAGGATGGCTCAATATACGTTCACCTTGATGAAAATATGGCATTTTATATCAAGGTGATTATGGATGAAATTTTTGGTGCGCGCAATTTTAGAAATTGGATTACTCGGAAAAAATGCAACCCCAAAAACTACACAAAAAAAACTTACGGAAATGTTTCAGATTTTATACTATTTTATACTAAATCAGATAATTATGTCTGGAACCGTCCTGTTGAAGAATGGACGGATAAGCGCGCCAACAAAGAATATGAATACATAGAAAAGGAAACTGGACGGCGATATAAAAAAGTTCCGATTCATGCACCGGGAGTGCGAAATGGCGAAACTGGAAAGTCTTGGAGAGGAAGGAATCCGCCACCGGGAAAACATTGGCAGTTTTCACCTAAAACACTAGATGAAATGGATGCTAGAGGGGAAATATATTGGTCTGCAACTGGCAATCCCCGCCGCAAGATATATTTGGACAGTAGTAGCGGAATTCCTGTACAAGATATTTGGCTTGAATTTCGCGATGCTCACAATCAGAATATTAAAATTACAGGTTATCCAACTGAAAAAAACCCCGATCTACTTGCTAGAATTATTCGAGGGTCATCAAATCCTGATGATTTAGTTCTCGATTGCTTTGCGGGTTCGGGTACGACTTTGAGTGTGGCTTCGGAGTTGGGGAGGAAATGGATAGGAATCGATCGTAGTTCGGAGGCGATCGCCACTACTTTGCGCCGTTTTGCTAAGGGTTGCGAACGGATGGGCGATTTTGTCAGCCAGCAAACATCCCCACACCAGAATCCATCGGATGACGAGTCTCGCCAATTATCGCTTTTTAACTTAGATGAATCTATATTTCAAGCTGAGTCTCCCTTAAAAAAAAGCGAGATGATTAATAACTTTGCTCTTTATGCAACTGATTCGTTTGCTGGGGAATTACAAGATATTGTGAGGCAATGGATAGAATGGCAGTAGCAGCGTACAAAAAAATCACAAAAAGCATTCCGCCGCATCGCACAAAGTCGATCGACTATTACCATTAAGGATGTATCAGCAATGAACCGCACTTAATATCATAACTGTTTTCCCGAAAACTTACCGCCATTCGCCCTGAAGCGTAAACGCCGCCCAATAATAGGGAGACTGCCATTTTTCCTGCTGCAACATTTCCAATTTCGCCGCCCTCAATGCTGACGCTGGCGTTAACCCTTTTTGCAGCATTTCCTGATAAAAATTAGCCATAAAAGTCGCCGTTCCTTCATCATCTACATTCCACAAACTCACCACCACTCGCTTCGCTCCAGCATACATAAATCCTCGCGTCAATCCTACCATTCCCTCCCCTTGAATGTTCTGTCCCAATCCGGTTTGACAGGCACTTAACACTACTAATTCTGCTGCTAATTTGAGATTAAAAATATCAGTAAGTCGCAAAAAGCCGTTCAAAGGGTTGCCCTTTTCATCTACCAGGGATGACGATTCCCGACAGTTCCGGGTGAGCGCTATTGGCGAAACCGTGAGTGGCAAAATGAATGATTTTATATTGGCTTAAATTTGGGCTAGTGGCTGTGGCACGACTGGCTGCAAAATCTAAAGATTCAGTGCGAGAATTCGCCGGGATTAATGCTTGAATGATTTGAGCTTCTTGGCGAGTAAAATTTAAACGAATCCACTGTACGTTGTTGTCGCGGCTGGAGCGGCTTAAACCGGGATTGGCTGATTCTACCGCTTGGCGATTAATGCTAGTAGCGGGGGTTTTAACTCGTTCATCGTCAGGGCTAAAAACTGGATCGGCAAGCATTGCTAAAGTCCGAGTTGGGGTTTGTCTGTCGCTGTAGTTTTGTCTTAAGATTCCCAAGGTGGAAGCTGAAGGCAACAGCACGATTTCGTGGTCTACTATTAAAGGCTGATTCCGGTTTTTACCGGATGTTTTGGGAAGAGAGAGGGCGGCAAAGGGAAGATAATTCAAAACGCCATCGCCAACAATCAGCAAGCGCTTTTGAGCGAGTTGTGCTGCTGCGGGCTGCAAGATAATTTGACTGAGTGCTTTGCTAGCTTGGGCGACTCGATCGGGGATGTTTCGGAGGCGCGGATTAGTCACAGCATTGCGGAAATTGCGGGCTGCTGTTTCGATGTCGGCGCTTTTTGGCAATTCATAACTGGTGATGCTGGTTTTAGTCACAGCCCAGAGATAGCTGCGCTGTTCTCCTAGAGAATACTGGAGTAAAATTGTCCGATCGTCGAGAATTTGTTGTTGAATTTGTGGAAGAGTTAAGGGTTCAGGTTGGGTGAGGGCGGCGTATCGGGGACTGGTGGCGCGAATTTTTGCTTGAATGTTTTGATATTGAGATAGCAGATTTTGGCGCTGTTTTTCTAATTCTGCTGTTTGTTGGGAATTTGGATTTTGAACGCTAAAAATTTCGATGCGCCGTGTTTCTAAAGCATTGAGTTGCTGTTGTAAATTCCGTTCTCGATTTAATAATTCTGGGGCGATACCTTGGCGAATATCGGCATTTGCTTCTTGCAAGAGTTCGAGTAATGTGCGGGCGCGGGAACGTTCGCTGGCTTCAAAGGCTTTGCGATCGTAACCTGATTTGGGATCTGTTTTGTGCAGTTCCATTAACAGGTGAATGTAGAACTGGTAATAGTCTTGTACTGTGGCAAAGTATGAGGTTCGGAGTTCGTGGTTGGTAATTTTTGTGCGGAGGTTTTCGATGATTTTGATTGAGGCTTCAATGTCGGTGAGGGCTGCGATTAAATTACCTCGATCGCCTTTTACCTTAGCGCTGTTGTAGAGGGTGAGAGCTTCCCCAGGACGATCGCCCACAGCGCGAAACAGCCGCAGGGCTTGGTTGAAATATTCTGCTGCTTTCTGCTTTTTTCCCAATTCTGAGTAGGAAACACCTGTATTGTTGAGGGTGAGGGCTTCTTGTTGCCGATCGCCCGCTTCTCGTCTCAGATGCAGGGCTTGCTTGTAGTATTCGAGGGCTTGTTGTTGGTTTCCCAAATCATTGTAGACTAAGCCGATATTGGTGAGAGCAGTGGCTTCCCGAGCCCGATCGCCCGCAGCGCGGAATAGGGGAAGGGCTTGGTTGAAATATTCTTTTGCTGTTTGTTTTTCTCCCAAATCATTGTAGGCTAAACCGATGTTGTTGAGGGTGGTGGCTTCCGCAGTGCGATCGTCACTCGAGAGATTGTTGAGGTTGATGCTTGCTTCCGGGCGATCGCCCATTTCGCGAATTATCGAAAGAACTTGATTGTAATAGTCGATCGCTTGCTGTTTCTCTCCCAAGGCATAGTACACGGCACCGATGTTGTTGAGAATGAGGGCTTGCTTGGGGCGATCGGCTAAATCCCGGTTTCTGGAAAGGGCTTGATTGTAATAGTCGAGGGCTTGCTGTCTGTCTGCCAACAAATTAGCAATAAAGCCCATTTGATTCAGCGTGTAACTTTCTTTATTTCCATCTCCAAGCTGTTGATAAAGCAAACGTGCTTCCTCAAACTTTTGCAGTGCCTCCCGGTAAGATGTTTCTGTTTTTTGAGCGAATAATCGCCTCGCTTCCTGAGTTAATTTACCAGCTTCATCTGTTTGTTGATTCTGTTGATTTAATATTTCTCTATTTTTTTTTAGTAGTCGATCGGCTTCACCAGCCGGGACTTGATTTCCATCAAGTTCAAGGTTTATTAAATTAGTCAGTCCCGATAAAGATGTCACATCGGTGATTTGATTTTTACTGAGGTTAAGCCCTCTCAAATTAGTCAGTCCCGATAAAGGTGTCACATCGGCGACTTGATTTGATTCGACGCTTAGCAATTGCAGATTTATCAATCCAGATAAGGGTTTTATATCCTGGATCTTATTGTTTCCCAGATACAAAAAAACTAAATTAGTCAGTCTCGATAAGGGTGCCACATCTACAATTTGATTTGATGCGAGGGAAAGTCCTTCCAGATTCGTCAATCCCGATAACGGTGTCGCATCTACGATTTGATTTGATTCCAGAAAAAAGTCTGTCAGATTAGTTAGTCCCGATAATGTTTTCACATCTAAAATTTGATTGAAACTGAGGGTAAGAAATCTCAAATTAGTCAAACCCGATAATGGTTCCACATTGGCGATTTTATTGAAACTGATATTGAGTTTTTTTAGTTTACTTAATTTTGAGATTGGTTGGAGGTTGACTATTTGATTGCGAATCAGGTAAAGCTGTGTCAGATTCGTTAAGTTTGCTAAGGGTTCTAGATTGACTATTTTATTCTCATTGAGTTGAAGAATCCTCAAATTCGTTAAGTTTGCTAAGGGTTCTAGATTGACTATTTGATTATCATTGAGTTCAAGGATTGTCAGATTCGTTAAGTTTGCTAAGGGTTCTAGATTGACTATTTCATTTGAATTAAGAGAAATTTGTGTCAGATTAGCCAGGATTTGTTGAGCGCGATCGCACTCTTGTGTCTTTGCTTTCGATAGCAACACCTCCACCGTATGTCTGGCTTCGGGGGTCAAATTCTCTTTGTTGGCGCACCAATCGCCAAAGCTTTCAAATGTCTTGGGATTTGGCGCGGTGGCAGATGCTAGCAGGATATTCGCACCTACAGCTAATGCCAAACGCCCCCAAGCCCAAGCAGTGAGATTCATAAACACTCGTCCAAAAAATACCTGCTTAGATGCTATCATAATCGATCGCAGCTTGTGGCAAAGAAACCGAGTTTCTTGAGAAAAAGCTACGCTTTCAGTATCATCGCTTGACAAGAAACCGGGCTTCTCATACCCAGTGCGTTGGACTTACGCAGCAACCGGGTTTTTTCCGAAAATCTGGAAGCGCCGCCTTAATCTCCGCGAAAAACCTGGTTTCTTGGGTATTGATGCGTAAGTTCTGTATTTTAAAATTAGCATTCTAGAATCAACTATCTACTCTTTTTTGGTGCAGTTTTATGAAGGCGAACACAAAACAATTAAAAAAATCAATTGTGGTTTTTTACCTAGGAATGTTTGGTATTTTCCTCCTTTCCTTAACTCTGCGATTTTGGCAACTAGAGCGATTTAACACCTTAGTTTTTGACGAAGTTTATTACGCTAAATTTGCCAACGATTATCTCACAAAAACTCCCTTTTTCAACGCTCACCCGCCCCTGAGCCAGTACATAATTGCGATCGGAATTGCGATCGGCACTCACCTACCCTTCGGAAAAACCGCCGTCAACAGCATGGCTGGTTCCCTGCTTTCACCTTGGGATTACCGCTGGCTGAATGCTCTCACAGGCTCTTTTATTCCCCTAGTTGTCGGAGCCCTAGCTTATCAGTTAGTTCGCCGCAGAACCTTTGCTTTTCTGGCTGCTTTATTTATCGCCTGCGACGGTTTATTTTTAGTTGAATCTCGCTACGCACTCAATAACATTTATCTAGTTTTATTCGGAATACTGGGTCAGTTATTTCTTCTGAAATCCGTAGAATCTCAAGGCAAAAAGCGCTGGCTGTGGCTGGTGTTGTCAGGGATCGGTTTCGGCGCATCTGCTGCTGTCAAATGGAACGGATTGTGGTTTTTATTTGGGACTTATCTAATTTTAATCTGCGCTTGGGCTGTGCGTTTGATTCAAAAAAATCGAGGAAATGAAGAACAGATACCCGAAGTAAATTCCGCTATCCTCCCGCCCGAAAGTCCAGTACAAAAATTGACTGAACTCAATTTTATAGAAGTAATTTTGACTCTAGCTGTGATTCCTGTTTTAGTTTACAGCATCTGCTGGATTCCTCACCTGCTTCTCAATCCAACTCCCAATTTCTGGCAGATGCAAACAGAAATTTTGACTTATCACCAACGCATTAAAAGCGGCCCTACTGTACATCCTTACTGTTCCGCGTGGTACAGTTGGCCTTTGATGCTCCGCCCCATAGTTTACTTCTACAAAACTGCTAGCAACAGTGCACAGCCCGATCCGGTTTTGCCACCTTTACCGAGCGGCGCAACTGAGGCGATTTTTGACGTTCACGCGATAGGAAATCCTTTTCTTTGGTGGTTTTCAACTCTAGCCTTACTGCTAGTAATAGGAGTTTTAGTTCACCGGATTTTGGTGTGGCTGCAAACGCGCCGCGAGGTTTCTGTTGATGCGATCGAACAGCAGCCAATTTTGTTTCCGCCGACTGGTGAAATGTGGCTGCTGTTATATTTAACAGTTAATTGGGCTGCTAATTTGCTGCCTTGGGTGAAGGTGACTCGCTGCGTATTTTTGTATCATTATATGGGCTGTTCTGTGTTTGCAGCCTTAGCACTTGCTTGGTGGGTTGACAGGTGGCTGCACAGCCCTCAAACTCGCCTCCGAGGGATGGGGGTAACAATTATTTTTCTGATTTTGGCTGCTTTTATTTTCTGGATGCCTATCTATTTGGGACTGCCTTTGTCGCAAATCGAATGGAAAATTAGGATGTGGCTGCCGTCTTGGGCGTAAGTTAGAAATAATTCTTTTATTAACAGGCTCTGGGGCCCGTTCCACAAGAAAATTAAGTTGTGTGGAACAGGCATCTTGCCTGTTAATAACAAGGTGCAAGATGTAAGTTATAACATTTATAGCGGTTCTCAAGCTTGGTGAGGTATGTGGCATCCTTGCACTCCTGCCTATGCCCAATGCCCTATGCCCAATCCCTCCGCAACGCTAGAGCCCAATCCCTCCGCAACGCTAGAGCCCAATGCCCAAGAGAACACCTCATGTTACGCTCGAAAGGCTATATAACAAAGGTGAGTTTGCCAAAGCGATCGTTATTTTTGATAGAGTGCTCGATAAACTGGTTCGCCTCGTTTGAGAGTAGCAATTTCTCTTTCTGTAGCAACGGGCAGGGGATTTTCTGCTAGCCAGTTGTCGCCGTTTTGGCGTTGGAAACTGGGATGAGATGAAAAGCGATCGCACATTTCGACTTCTACTTCCTCAATATCAGATTGAATAAAAACTTCGCCGCCAATTGCCAAATAAGCGGCCAATTCGCTGACTAATTCGTGCTGCACAACCCGCCGCTTGTGGTGCTTTTTCTTGAACCACGGATCGGGAAATTGAATGCTGACTCGCTGCAAAATACCAGCGGGCAAAGTTTCTAAAATTGGCTTCAGGGAACTATTCGCATTGCAAAACAAATAGTGCAAATTTGTCAAGCCTTTTTCGTCCCGCCAAAGATTTGCCTCTTCTACTAGCGGTTCCCGAATTTCTAATCCTAGAAAATTCCAGTTTGTTTGGATTTGCGCCATGTGCCACAAAAATCTTCCTCTACCGCAGCCGATATCTAAATGCAGCGGCAAGTTTAAGTCGGCATAGATTTTAGTCCAATCCGGGGGGCTGGCGGATGCTTGATATCTAATTGATAGGGGATTGACGTGTTCGCGAACTCTAACTCTTGCCAATTTTGCTGTCTCCTGAATGTAGTTTTTAACCGCTGATACGGGCAGATAAACGCGGATTAACGCAGATGAATTGAGAAATAAAAAATCGCAGTGTTAGGATTTTTTATTTCTCAATTATTGTATTAGGCTTCTGGTTCTATTCCTGCTGCTCTTAATTGTGCCGCCAGTCGATCGGCTCGCTGTTGAGCGATCGCCCTTTGCTGCCTTTCTCTTTCTACCATTTCTGCTCCCCACAATAACATCTGTCCGCTTTCATCCCACCACCGCAACCAATATCCGCTTCTTTCGGCTTTTGTTCCCTGCCAAACACCTAGAAATAACCCAACTCCTTCAATCCAATAACGACTGTTCAAATCGGGTTGCTGTACTTGATATTTTCCTGATGAATCTAACTGGTAGATTTCTAGCAATCCAGTAGCGGGTTCAAAAATCGCATAGATTGGTACTCGCAATACTTGTTCGTAAAAATACCATTTTCCGGGGGGATAAGTTGGTTTGATAGAGTATTCCTCCCAGGGAGTAGCTGACAAAAACTCCATCACGATCGCCGGAATGTCTCCTTCTAAGTTGGGTGTGTAACTGCGGCGAATTTCTTGACTATCAAGGGTTTGTACGTTGCGGGCATAAAACCAATCTGGAGCTTTGATAACTAGCTTGCCGTTTAATGTAGCGCAAATCCCCATGTTGGGGGCGACTAATATTCCTGCTACTATTAACCCCGCGATTTCTAAGATTTCTCGCAAGGCGGCGGCTAGCAGGGGCTGGTCGATGTTTTCCACAGGTTCCTCGTCTAGGATGAAATCTTCTGGCAATTTTTCCCAGGTAATTTTTAGGTCGGCTGTGCTGGCTGTCACGGTATTTTACCTTTTATTGAGACTGCTGGAGTGCGGTTTGCAATACTTCTTTATGAAAGAGCGATCGCCCTACAATAAATTTTATCCTTTCTGGCGATAATGCGTAGCCGTTGGCATAGTGTTCGATCCAAGTTTTGCTGATTGAATACGGATCTTCTGGCAATTCGGATAATAAGTATCCCGGCATTTCTAACTCTTCCATCAATTGGCTGACTTTGGGATCGTAGCTGAGGGCAAAACAGCGGCATTCTTCGGATGCTGCCATAATTAAACTGTGGTAGCGCATCCCGATCGCCATTTCGACTCCCCGGAATACTCCTTTCAATTTTCTCGGATCGTCTAAACTCAGAATCTGACTTCGTTTGGGTAGCGCTCCGTGCAACTTTTGTGCAATTTCTAAGTCGCGAGATGCTTGAAAAGGTAGCAGTAAAATTAAGGTGCGAGTTGCTTTCTGAAAGTCAACTAAAGCTTGAGTTAAAATTGACAATCTGGCGGGAGTTAATGTAGGATGGGAACGCAGACAAACTGCAACTCTGGGCGCTGGTAAATTCCACAAACCGGATACGGGGGAATTTTCTAAAGCCCACACGGGATCGGGCGCTAAAGTAAAGGGAATTTGCCAGTCAGCA
The DNA here is from genome assembly GCF_015207285.1 of Tychonema sp. LEGE 07203. Lineage (GTDB taxonomy): Bacteria > Cyanobacteriota > Cyanobacteriia > Cyanobacteriales > Microcoleaceae > Microcoleus. The sequence continues at coordinate 20,557 of NZ_JADEXD010000076.1, forward strand.
AGTAAAGTAGCTGAGCCTTTATCCCGCACGCTGACGGCGGTGCATCCAGCAAAACACCGCTGAGATAATTTGCGGGTAATCTCTCGATTTAAAGGCCCAATTCCCTGGGCCCAGGCAACAGTTTTTAAGCCCATTTGTTGCGCTAGTCCCATTAAACCCCCATAATAGAAAGGGCTGAAAATGCTGGTAGCGTCTTGGATCAAACTGCCGCCTCCCCAGATTAGCGCGTCGGAGGTGCGGAGTGCTTCGAGAACTTGAAACGCATTCATACGATCGCGCGCTGCTACTCCGTACCGCTGATTTGTCTCCACAGGATTGCCAGACAGGACGATCGGCGTTACGCCATCTGGTAACATTTGCAGTAGCGATGCCAACAGCGCCTCGTCGCCGCCGTTGCCTTTACCGTAATAGCCGCACAAAATTGCTCGCATTTCTACTCTTTTCTTTGTTTATGATGGGAATATAACTATTACAATATCTAATTGTTGCGATCGAGCCATAAATTATTTTAACAGTTAACAGTTAACAGTTAACTGCCTTAAACAAATAAATACATCTTCGTTCAGAATACAAAAAATGCACGCTTTGTCAATTCCTACCTGGATTATTCACGTCTCTAGCGTCGTCGAGTGGATTGCCGCCATCTGGTTAATTTGGACTTACGGCGAAGTCACTCAAAACCGAGCTTGGCGGGCCCTTTCTTTCGGAATGCTGCCCGCCCTTGTCAGCGCTATGTGTGCCTGCACTTGGCACTATTTTGATAACTCTCCAGCCTTAGAATGGATTGTTACCCTGCAAGCGGCGATGACTCTCATTGGCAATTTTACTCTGTGGGCGGCGGCTTGGTGGATTTGGCGATCGGCTCAACCAGCAGAGAAAATTAAAAGTTAAAATCGGTATCAAGTAAATGAAAAATAACACTATTTGGGCAACATTTACGGCAAGTTTACTTTTGTTAGCTGCGGGATTTTGGCTTCCCAGTAAAGCCAGCAATATTTCCCGGAAAATCGCCCAACAGCCTAACTGCAAAAGTCCTCAAACCACACTAGATATGAATATGTGTTCTAGTCAAGAGTTCAAAGCAGCAGACACAAAGCTCAATCAAGTATATCAGCAACTGCGAGGAAAACTCAGCAGCAAACAAAAGCAGAGATTGACTGTCGCACAGCGTACTTGGATCGAATTTCGAGATAAAACTTGCGATTATGAAGCCGGGATGTTTGAAGGCGGTACTTTGGCTGCTCCTATCTACGTTTATTGCAGAGCTAGAGTGACGCAACAGCGCATTAAAGATTTAGAAGATTATTTGAAAGAAGTAAATTTGTAAGCAAATTAACCGAATTATCTGTGAGAACCCCGACTGCTTTGATGCTGTCGGGGATAAAGGTGTTTTTTTTCAACGCCGGTGCTGTAAATTGAAAAATCAAAAATCAATTTATCTTTCTCAACGCCGGTGGTGTAAAATCTAGAATCTAGCATCTAAAATCTTAAATTTTAAATCGCCATGTCTTTCGTTGGTTTGCACATTCACAGCGATTACAGCCTCCTAGATGGCGCTTCTCAGCTACAGCAGCTCGCTGAACGGGCGGTGGAATTGGGGATGCCCGCGATCGCCCTTACGGACCACGGCGTGATGTACGGCGCGATCGAACTCATCAAAGTTTGTCGAAATAAAAACATCAAGCCGATTATTGGCAACGAAATGTACGTCGTCAACGGCGACATTGAAGTCAAAGTTCGAGGTAGAAAAAAATACCATCAAGTTGTCTTAGCTAAAAATACCCAAGGTTATAAAAACCTCGTCAAACTAACCACAATATCCCACTTAAAGGGAATGCCCGAAAGAGGTATTTTTGCCCGCCCCTGCATCAACAAAGAACTGCTCAAACAATACTCCGAAGGTTTAATTGTTACCAGTGCTTGTTTGGGCGGCGAAGTTCCCCAAATGATTCTCCAAAACAAGCTAGATACTGCCCGCGAAGTTGCCAAATGGTATAAAGAAGTATTTGGGGATGACTACTATTTAGAAATTCAAGACCACGGTTCCCAAGAAGACCGGATGGTTAATGTTGAACTCGTCAAAATTGCCCGCGAATTCAATATAAAAATAATCGCCACTAACGATTCTCACTATATTTCCTGCAACGACGTAGAAGCTCACGACGCTTTGCTGTGCATCAACACCAACAAACTGATCGAAGAAGAAAAGCGGATGCGCTACAGCGGCACAGAATATCTTAAGTCTGCCGCCGAGATGGCGCAACTGTTTCGAGACCATTTGGACGATGAAATCATCAAAGAGGCGATCGAAACTACCCTAGAAGTAGCAAACAAAGTATCAAGATACGAGCTGACAGGAGAAGCTCGGATTCCCACCATCCCAATTCCTCCAGAACATACAGCCGATACTTATGTAGAAGAAATATCCTGGCTGGGACTGTTAGAACGGCTGAAAGCCCGCACCAGAAATGAAATCCCGCCTGTCTACAAACAAAGGCTGGAATACGAGCTGAAAATGCTTCAGCAAATGGGATTTTCGGAATACTTTTTAGTAGTTTGGGACTACATAAAATATGCTAGAGATAACAATATTCCCGTCGGGCCAGGACGCGGTTCTGCTGCAGGCTCTCTAGTTGCCTACGTCCTCAAAATCACCAATATAGATCCCGTACACCACGGACTACTATTCGAGCGATTTCTCAATCCCGAACGCAAATCTATGCCAGATATTGATAGCGATTTCTGCATAGAAAGACGGGACGACATGATTAAATACGTTACTGATAAATATGGTACAGACCGCGTAGCGCAAATCATTACTTTCAACAGAATGACATCAAAAGCTGTGTTGAAAGATGTTGCCAGAGTGTTAGGCATTCCCTACAAAAAAGCCGACGAAATGGCAAAATTAATTCCTGTGTCGCGGGGGAAACCTGAAAAACTTAAAGTGATGATTTCTGGCGAAACACCTGCACAGGAATTTAAAGACAACTACGAAAATACAATTTGCATCAATGCAGAAACTGGGACAGAAGTCCCTGTTCGTCAGTGGATTGATATGGCAATTCGCATTGAAGGAACTAACAAAACCTATGGCGTTCACGCGGCAGGTGTTGTAATTTCTTCAGAGCCGTTGGATGAACTTGTACCGCTGCAAAAAAATAATGAGGGTGCTGTGATTACCCAATATTTCATGGAAGATTTGGAATTTTTGGGGCTGCTAAAAATGGACTTTTTGGGCTTGAAAAATTTAACAACGCTCCAGAAAACCGTTGAATATGTTAAGCAAACCCAAGATATAACCATCGATGCCGAAGCGCTGCCTTCTGATATGGAACGCAAAGCTCAAGAGACATTTACTAGAATCAAAAAGTTGCCCGCTGATGTGGCCAAAACTTATAAACTTTTAGAAAAAGGAGATTTAGAAGGTATTTTTCAGTTGGAATCTTCCGGAATGCTGGATGTAGTAAAAAAAATCAAACCTTCTTGTCTGGATGATATTTCTTCTATTTTGGCACTTTACCGGCCGGGCCCGCTGGATGCAGGTTTGATTCCTCAGTTTATTGACTGCAAGCACGGTAAAGCTGTTGAGTACGATCATCCGCTATTAGAGCCGATTTTAAAAGAGACTTACGGCACGCTTTGTTTTCAAGAGCAAATTATGCGGATGGCTCAAGATTTGGCGGGCTATTCTTTGGGTCAAGCTGACTTGCTGCGCCGCGCAATGGGCAAGAAGAAAGCTGATGAAATGCAGAAGCAAAAGGAAACGTTTATTGACGGGGCAACTAAGAATGGAGTCAGTCAAAGAATTGCCGATAAGCTGTTCGCGCAGATGCTGCAATTTGCGGAATATTGTTTTAATAAATCCCATTCAATGGCTTATGCTTACATCACTTATCAAACTGCCTATTTAAAGGCGAATTATCCTGTAGAATACATGGCTGCACTGCTGACGGCTAACAGCGGCGATCAGGATAAAGTACAGAAGTATATTGCCAATTGTCTCAAGCTGGGTATTGAGGTTGAGCCGCCGGATGTTAATAGTTCTGAACTTACTTTTACGCCGCTGCCCAAACAGATGACTGGCTGTGCAAAAGATAAAATTTTGTTTGGGATTTCGGCGGTGAAAAATGTGGGGGAAGCGGCAATTGAAAATATTTTGGCGGCGCGCCTGGAAGGAGGTAAGTTTAAGTCGCTGCCGGATTTGTGCGATCGGGTAAATCTCCATTCTGTGAACCGCCGCGCCCTAGAAGCCTTGATTCAATGCGGTGCTTTTGACAAAATCGATCCCAACCGCCAGCAATTGGTAAACGACCTCGAAGGGGTGATGAAATGGGCGCAAGACCGCAAGAAAGACCGGGAAAGCGGTCAAGGTAATCTGTTTGACTTGTTAGGTGGGAATAGCTTTGGCAACTCGGTGAATAAATTTGAGTCGGCACCAAAATCAAAGACTGTCAAAAATTTTGATACACAGGAAAAATTGCGTTTAGAAAAAGAATTGCTCGGCTTTTATGTATCAGAACATCCTCTAAAGTTGTTAATTCAAGAAAACCAAGATCCAGATGTTGTGAGTCTCGAACAGTTAGCAGATAAAAAGGGGAAAGTATCAGTTATTGTCATGCTCAGCGCTATCAAACTTGTAGTGACAAAAAAAAGCGGCGAGGCGATGGCAATTTTGCAGTTAGAAGATTTGACACATCAAATCAAAGCTGTGGTGTTTCCCAAGGCTTACGAACAACTCAAACAGTATATTGTAGAGAATGCTATCTTACAGATTAGTGGAAAAATAGAGAAAGATGGCGAGGAACTTCAGATAATTGTAGACACTGCAAAGCCGGTAGAAACTGTACAGGTAGCAGAGGAAATCGGGATAGCTCAAGCGGAAACACAAAATTCTTGGGTGAGGGAATCGGAAACACAAAGTTCTGGGACGGCTCAACAGGAAAGACAAGATTCTTGGACGGCGCAACCAGACAATTTTGTACGATCGACAAAACCGATGGAAGTTTTGGAAATGGTGATTGTCAAGCTTACACCGCAGCAAGTACAAGACGGGAAAAGACTCCATTCTCTCAAAGCTATTTTGCAGGAACTTTCCTATCGCCCGGAGGATGCTAGGGTTTCTGTGGGCGGAATTGTTGTGGGTGAATATTCTTGTCAGCCGCTTCGCATCAACCGTCAACTGTGGGTACAAGATGGCGAGGGCGCTGTTAGCTGTCTCAAGTCTGCGGGATTTGATGCTTGGGTTTTTCCTCTCGACAATCGCGGTGATGCTGCGGTGTTTCGACAAATACGATCGCAACTTAACTTACATTCTTGGGCGAGTCGTTTGCTTGACGCGGATGCCGATCGCCTTTCCCAGTATCTCAACTATCTCGCCCAACTAAACAAACGCCCGCCAAACTAACACTTCGCCCTCATCCCCACCGGTGACTAAAGTTTTACCGTCAGGACTAAAAGCCACCGGATTGCACCCAACCAGACTGCACAAACATACTCCTGTTTGCCAGTTCCACAGTTTAACCCTTCTCAAATCTCAAATGTTATTAACTGCAGCTATTTTCCCCCGTCAACGAGACACTTTTGCTCATCGCCCTCACTCTGTGAAGATGCTTTTGCTTTAATCACCGCTTCCCGAAATCCTAAAACCACTAAAATATTGGCAACTGTCAAGAATAGTTCTGCAGCACCGTGCAGCCAATCGACATTTGCTAGTGACTCATTGTAGGCAACTTTTGCATAAATTGCGGCGGGAATAGTCACAGCCACAAAAACCAGAGTCCCGTAAAATCCTATCAGAGCTAAGCGAGGTGTTTTTCCCGATCGAGTCAAAAACCAGAGAAATCCCAAGTAGGGAAATAGAGACAGCACAAATAAAGTTTCTTTGGAAATCATTAGTAATTGGTAATGAACCAGATACTATGATAAACTAAAAAATCAAAATTTATTGTGAATAATTTTTCATCTTTCATTTTTCATTTTTCATCTTTAACTTGACCCCGCCCAAAATGGGTACAGTGCCACGTATTCCTGTCGCGGACATACCAAAATTTTAGACGGCGGTTTTTGCACCCCGATTCAAAACTGCAACTAAATCTCAAATTTCAAACTTGTACGATCGCGAAATCGCAGGAGCTAAAATCTCAAATCGACTGATATCGTTTCCGGTTGCATCGGAATCATAAAATCGCGTCAACAGTTAATACTCAACCATTCAGTTTTTCGACCCTCCCGTCAACAATCATGTTTGAGTGCAACCGGAATTGATATGATACATCGACCCGTTGCTCTCGAACCGCTACAGACTCACCCAAGCCCGTAGCTCAAAACCCCTGATTTACGCGGAGACAAAACCCGTAACTCTTCCCCTAACACCGTTTTTGAACATAACACATCTTCAACTGTTCCAGTCTGTTAATTGTGCCTCTACCCAACTACCCAGCAATTAGAAACTGAGATATTTCCAAACTTTTCCGTCTGCTAGGCATCAAGCAAGGATCTTTCAAAACCTCTAAATCTAAACCTGGTTTTGTATCGGTTCCGATAATTTCTTCGAGCTTAGCATCAAAATCAAAACCCGTGCCGCAATCCCAAACTTTCAGTTCCAAGCGTCCGTTAAACACCGTAATTTCTAGTTGAACGGGAGTTTCTACTGGCAGATTTTTGTGAGCGTGGCGCACTGCATTAGTGAAACCTTCAGCTAATGCTAACTGAAACTGGAACCAAACCTCATTGGGGAGCGATAAATCTTTTAACTGCTCAAACCAATCCAAAACTATAATTAAAGCATTCATCTCTGTGTTGACTTGCAGGCTGAAGTGTTGGACAGAAGTTTCGTAAAGCTCTGCTTCCTGCTCTGTTTCCTTCTGCCAATCCCATCTATTTAACAAATTCATTAATCCATCTAAAGCGTTAGAATTTTTTCTATTTTGCGATCGATTGCGACCTTCTACTTCGTAGCTTTTGCTGAGTGACAAGCAATTTCGACCGTCGGGAGTCCGGGTGTAACTCAGCTCGTCTGCAATCTGCCACATCAGTTTGATGCCTCTGCCGCCTTCTGCCAGTTCGTCTATGTTGTTCAACATTTATTTTCCCTGTTTAAAAGTATTAGTTGTCAGCGATTTTCACACCAAAGAGGCATTGTAGTTTTTTATACTTGCCACATCAGTATTCTTTCGCGCTCACAACAAAATGCTATCTTTTTTACAGAACCCAGGTCATCAGCAATATGTCTTAAGAGTCTAAGCCAATTGGCTTATTTACCGATCGCCTGTACGGAGAGCGATCCCCCTAGGCCGCAAAATCCCGCAACCGCGAGTACAAATATTGATGCAATGCCCCCGCCAGCCATTTTTCGCAGCCGCCAACTCGAAAATACAAGGCATTGAGCATCTCGAAAGGCCGTTCTCCGTTCGCCTGCAAGGGAGCCTTGACGTGCGCGCTCTCATCCTAAAGGCCTAAGTAATATCCGCGAGGGCGATCGCGCCCACCCACCGTACACCGTCAGCCCGCATCAACGCCCTAGACTAGGACTTGCCCAAACAATCCGGTTTCTGCTAAGAATATTGGGTTTGACAGCGCAAAATCAACCAAAAAACGCAGTTTTTAGCCCCAGGCGGATTATTTGAGCAGACGACGAAGGGCGATCGGCAATTACAGGACTCACCAGACTTTGGCTGAGCGAAAGATTGTCTGTTATGTTCGAGAAGGGAAAGACAGAAAAGGGAGAGCGAACAAGGGAAAGGATTTGACAAATTTTGATAGGAATTGAAATATACTAATTTAAATGCGCCACACCTTATGACCAAAATCAAACTAACAATTCTGACAGCAGCGATACTGCTACTCCCATTTTGTGTCGCAGTTCCCTTACAAGCTCAAAATCTACCTTCAATCAAGCGGCTGCTAGCCACAAGAGGATGTCCCGGATGCGACTTATTTGGCGCTTCCTTGAGCCGTGCAGATTTGTTCGGTGCTTCCTTGAGCCGCGCCACTCTCACCAGGGCCGACTTAGTTGATGCCGACTTGACGGCGGCTGACTTAATGGAAGCTAATTTAAATAATGCCAACATGAGAAATGCCTTTTTGGCCGACGCCGACCTCAGCAAAGCCGACATGAGCAGGGCCGACATTAGGGGAGCCAACTTAGAAAATGCCAACCTCAGCGAGAGTTCTCTTCAAGAAGCATCCCTCAAGTTTGCCAACTTAAAATGCAGTAATTTAAGCGCCGCGAAACTAAGTAGAACCGATCTGAGAAATGCCGATTTAAGCGGTGCAAATCTCACCGGTGCAGACATCCAAGAAGCCGATTTAAGCGGTGCAAATCTCAGCGGTGCAGACCTGAGAAATGCCGACTTGACCGATGCAAGGTTGCACAAAACTAATCTGACAGGTGCAAATCTCTGCGGGGCGCGAATGCCTGACCGAAAAACCTCTCGGCGAGGCTGTGAAATTCAGAAAGAACAACCGATAAGTACGAACAATTACTGTAATTATTGCTATGCCATCCAGGATTGGTGGCTGAATGTTGTAAGGTTGAATTAAGCGCTAGGAACCCTAGGACTTGCTTTTTCCCGATCGCTCGCCAACTCAGAAACCGGGTTTTTTCGCAGATTCCTCGTTACCCAATCCAAAACTCATAAAAACCCGGTTTCTCGCCCCCCGATCGCTCGCCAACTCAGAAACCGGGTTTTTTCGCAGATTCGTTACCCAATCCAAAACTCATAAAAACCCGGTTTCTCGCCCCCCGATCGCTCGCCAACTCAGAAACCGGGTTTTTTCGCAGATTCGTTACTCAATCCAAAACTCATAAAAACCCGGTTTCTCGCCCCCCCGTGCGCTCGCCAACTCAGAAACCGGGTTTTTTCGCAGATTCGTTACTCAATCCAAAACTCATAAAAACCCGGTTTCTCGCCTCCGTGCGCCGCTAACTACTACTCTACTCAACCGGTGCGCCGCGCACACCCTACAACGCCGAATAACTGTTACCGCCCGCAGCTTTTATTTACTTGAAATATCCAAAAATTGGCTTAATCTTTGCAGATATTCTGCGCCGCCGATTTGTGCGACATTATTGTGACCTCCATCTGGAACCATGTAAAGCTGTTTGGGCTCTGGTGCTGCATCAAACAGTTTTTGGCTCATTTGGGATGGAACTACAGTATCAGCAGTCCCGTGAATAAACAGCACCGGCATTTGCAGCCGATCGACTTTTGATAGAGAATCAAACCGCTGAGCCAGCAAAAAATCGATCGGAAACATCCAAAACAGCCCTTTTTGCAAATCCACCATTGCCCGCACCGAAGTAAAAGAACCCTCCACAATTAACCCCGCCGCCTCCGGGTGGCGCACTGCCAGATCGATCGCAATTGCCCCTCCCAAAGAATGACCGTAGATATAAATTTGATTCGGGTGAATCCCGCGCTGTTTCACCAAATAATCCCAAGCAAATTCAGCATCCTCATACACCCGATATTCGCTCGGAAAATCGCCCTGGCTTTTTCCATAACCGCGATAATCTATCAAAAATACCGACAAACCCAACCGATGAAATCGATGGGCGTGTTCGAGATTTGCTCCTACATTTGAACCGTTACCGTGCAGGTACAAAACTACTCGCCCTAACTTCCCCTTGTGAAGTGGGGGAACCGGAACGGCTTCTCTTACCCCCCCCCTTAACAAGGGGGGGCTGGGGGGGGTTTCC
>NZ_JADEXD010000284.1 GCF_015207285.1 Tychonema sp. LEGE 07203
GCCAACAAATTACCTCTATAATAAAAAAGTAATTATAGCAGATCTCACTCTCGATGAGGTATAGATCGATAGATCCCTCAATCCTTCAATCCCCCAATCTAAAATCTAAAATCTAAAATCTAAACCTGTACTTTACCTTTTAGAGAAAGGCTATATAGCGGTTCTCAAAAAAGTGAGGTATGCTCTATGCCCAATGCCCAATGCCCAATGCCCTATGCCCAATGCCCTTCGCGTACCTCATCTTTCTGAGAAAGGCTATATCTCATGACAACTCCCACCATCAAAAGCTTGTACACAGACGGCGCTTGTTCCGGCAACCCCGGCCCCGGCGGCTGGGGTACAGTAGTTTGCTACGCCGACGGCAACTGTCACGAACTCGGGGGAGCAGACCCCCAAACCACCAACAACCGCATGGAAATGCAGGCAGCAGTCGCTGCGCTCGAATTTTTTGCTAATTCCGGTCAAACCGAACCAGTCACCCTTTACACGGACAGCGAATACGTTAAAAACGGCATCACCAAATGGATTCAAGGCTGGAAAAACAAAGGCTGGAAAACCTCAACGGGCAAAGAAGTCGTCAACCAAGACCTCTGGCACCTGCTAGACAAGCTGAATTCGCCACAAATCAAGTGGGAACACGTCCGCGGCCACTCCGGCGACTTCTACAACGACAGGTGCGATGAAATCGCCCGCAGCTTCTCGCGCAATCTGATTCCTCAACTGCAACAGCAGAAAGCAACCGCAGACGGGGAACGGGCCCGCACGCACCATCCACCGCCCCTAGGTTCGGAAAACACAATTGTTTTGGAAGAAACGGACACAACTGGTAACAAAACGATAGAATCCTATGTCATAACTTCTGACCTTCCGATCTCCAACTCTACCATGATGGATACAACTGCCGATACCCTGGAGAACTTGCCCCGTGAGGTGAGGGTTCAGGACCTCCGCAATCTGATCGAAACCTTGCACACAGCCGACGAGGTTGCTACCAAAGGCTACTTGATTACCAGTTCTGAACTGGCTGATTTGATGGATGTAAATGCCAGCGCTGTCACCAGTCGCGGAGACAATTGGGTGTGGCGCAACTGGGTAGTTTCTCGCGTGCGGCGCGAGGGCAACCAAATTCTCTGGCAATTAGAGAGAATCGACCACGTTAGTACGACTGATTAGTCATCAGTCATCAGCCATCAGTCAGATTCTGACTAATGCCTTTTGCCTGCTGCGATATCTAGGGTTAATTCCCCGAATTATGACGGTAGGTGCGCGCCGCGTGCCTACCGTTTCAGCACATTAAAAATAATTTAATCAGAAAGAATGGGTCTAAACTCCCGTCTTTACAGGACGAATTTGCAAACGGAAGTATAAGCTTGACCCATCTTAGTTAAGAAATATAAAAAGAAAAAAACACGCAAACATTTTGCTATATACTAATATCAACTCAAAAAAAAGGAGTTATACTTGCTTGCAAACTATGTGTACAAGTTGCGTCCGAATCAAACGCAAGAATCAAAAATGTCTAATTGGGTAGATATGTTGCGAAGCCATTACAATTGGTGTCTTAACGACAGAATTACTCAATACAGCCAGCAATTTGTTCAAGGCAACTATTGCGATATCAGAACGCAGGGTGAAGCTTGTCCGTTGACCACCTGTGTTAGCAAAAATGGTGCAACTGGCGAACCTTGGAAAACAGGCAAAGTAAATAAAGATGGAAAATCCAAAAACCCTCGACGCAATCCAGGTGACATTCAAATCACCGCGCTGCCGGAATTGAAGGCGGCCAGACCCTGGTTCAGTGGGGTAGACTCAACTGTTTTACAACAGAACGTCAAACGGCTAGATACGGCCTATAAGAATTTTTTTGACGGGCGTGGCTTTCCTAAATTTAAGAACCGCAGCAACTTCACTTCCTTTACTTTTGTGATGGGAGTAAAAACACAAGGTAGTAAAATATATTTGCCGAAGTTAGGTTGGATGCGTTTTTACAACTCGCGCCCAATCCCCGATGGCTTTACGATTAAAGCTTGTGCGGTAAGAAAGCGACAGAATGGTTGGTATGTATCGCTCCGTATTGAGGACAAGTCTGTCCCTGATTACACCACAAAATCCCTCAAAGATGTCGTCAAGGTAATTGGCTGCGATATGGGGATTACAAAATTAATTCATCTATCCGATGGAACTCAAATTGAAAACCCCAAGTTTTCGACTACTAAAAAAGCTAAGCGCACTCTGAAAATCAGGCAGAGACGAGTTAGTCGAAAAGCGAAAGGCAGTAAGAACCGCAAAAAAGCCGCTAAAAAGCTAGGGCTTTTTCACCAAAAGATTAGCAATAAGCGCCAAGCTTACCAATGGAAAATTGCCAATATAATAGTTTCCCGTAGGGTTGACGCGATTGCTGTAGAGAATCTAAATATCTCCGGCATGATGCGCCGATGTCGAGTAAAAACCGACGAGAAAACAGGTAGATTTCTCAAAAATGGGCAGTCAAGAAAGAAGGGTTTAAACCGCTCTATTTCCGAGGCAAGCTGGGGTGAATTAATTTTAAAGATCGAGTATCTCGCTGCAAAGCAAGGAAAGGTCGTAATTAAAGTTAAGCCCAAATACTCCAGCCAAGAATGCCGGAATTGCGGTAACACGGACAAGTCTAATCGAGATGGCGAAAAGTTCATTTGTACTGAATGCGGACACCACGAACACGCTGACATTGGTGCTGCAAAAACTATTCGCTTTCGGGCTTTGAATTTGGTACGCGGGGACTCCGCGAAACCGGGCGTTCGCGCCTAAACGCTCAGAATATATTCTCACGCTCGATCGAGCAATCGTGAGGAGTCTGGGAACCCTGGAAACAGGGGAATTGAAGTAGAAATGCTTCAAGAATCCTCGTGCCTTCAGGCCAATGGAGTGTCAATAATGCCAATTTGAGATGCGCTCAATTGGATAAAGTTTGCTTGCAAAAGATTGATTTGAGTTAGGCCAAATTGAATTTGGCCGACCTGGCACGAATTTAATTCAAGCCAATTTAACATCAGCGGAGATGCCGGGAGCAAATTTGAGTGGCAGTAACTTGAGTGGAGCGCAACTGGTTAGGGCTAATTTAGTGGGAGCTAATTTAGCTGATGCTAATCTCCGAGGTGCAAATTTGAGTTATGCAGATTTAAGCAATGCTAACTTAAAAAATGCAGATTTAAGAGGTGCAAATTTAGGTAGATGTGACTTAAGAAAAACTTGCTTGAATGAGGCGATGCTTGACTAAAATAAGGGACGGGGGGAGAGCAGATTATTTATGCTCCGCGTTCCAATTATGATTCATATTTGCGATCGCGCCACTGTAGCTATCGGCAGAAATAATACCATTTCTCTAAAATCATGCAATACTCTTTGACCCCCCCTAGCCCCCCCGCGAGTTCGGGGGGGGACAAGAATACTGTTGCATTATTTTTTGAAATTGGTATAACCTCCCGATCGAGAGGACGCTCACCCTCGATCGAAAACGGTTTGAGGCTCGTACTATCTAACTGTAAACTGTCAAGTGTCAACAATCAACTGTCAACGGCTATAGCGGTTCTCAAGCGTTGTGAGCTATGCCCTATGCCCGGTTTGCCCC
>NZ_JADEXD010000077.1 GCF_015207285.1 Tychonema sp. LEGE 07203
GGGGTTGGGAGGGGTGAATTTGTTGCTGCTGAGTTCTAATTGCTGAGGGCAACAATCCCAACAGCGTTACTTCCAGCCACAAACGCGGCTGAGTGGTGTTTTTAATTTGTACTTCGTGGGTTTGCAGGTGTTTCTGACTTGCCAAAATTAACTCGGCATTCCAGTTACGGGCAAAATCGCAAAGTTTTTCCCAAGTGGCGGCTGTTAAAGCTACTAAATCTGAGCGTTTTGGTGCTGATGAGGCTATCAGCAAATCTCGGTAGAAACTGGCGAGACTTTGGAGCACGATTAGCGGTTCCCGGCCGCGGTTCAGGAGGTGGCGGGTCATGTCTATTAATGCTGTGGCGTCATCTTTTTCGATCGCTTGCAGCAGTTCCATCAAGTCGTTTTCGGGGACTGCTCCGACTAAATCCCAAACTTTTTCGATCGTGATTTGACCGGAAAATAAGCTGAGTTGGTCGAGCAAGCTTTCGGCATCTCGGAGTCCTCCTTGGGCGATTTGAGCAATCATTTGTATTGCTTCGCTGGCAATATTGATGTTTTCTAATTGGGCAATTTTGTGCAGGTGGGCGGTCATTGAGTCGAGGGGAATCCGGCGAAAGTCGAATTTTTGGCAGCGAGAGATGATGGTTGGCAGGACTCTTTGGGGGTCGGTTGTTGCGAGGACGAATACGACGCGATCGGGCGGTTCTTCTAGGGTTTTTAATAAGGCATTAAATGCCTGGGTACTGAGCATATGAACTTCGTCTATTACATATACTTTGTAGCGGCACTGTACGGGGGAAAATTGGGCTCGTTCGATCAAATCCCGGATGTTATCTACTCCGGTGTTGCTGGCGGCGTCAATTTCGATTACATCTAGGGTTGAACCTCTGGCAATTTCTTGACAAACGTTGCATTTGCCGCAGGGATTTGGGGTGGGGGCATCAGTAGAAATACAGTTGAGGGATTTGGCGAAAATTCTGGCGCTGGAGGTTTTGCCGGTGCCTCTGGGGCCTGTGAATAGATATGCTGGTGCTATGCGCTGTTGTAGGATGGCGCTGGTGAGGGTTTGGGCGATCGCCTCTTGGCCGACTAATTCGGCAAATGTCTGAGGGCGATATTTGTGATGGAGGGGTTCGTAGGTCACGATCGAATATTGGTGGTATTAGTTGTAATCTTAGCTAAGGACACGTTGTTCGATCGCGCTGCTAGCTTTGATCTCAAACCACACCACTCACTATACCAAGCTGCGCCTGCGAGCGAGTGCGTAGCAATTAGCACCCTCCAGGTCTCCGCCGCTCGATCGTCCGGGCGATCGGTTGTTCTGCAGAAGTGTTTTCGGCAATCGCTCCTAGAGTTAGTATTAATTTATGTACGTTTACTTTTCTTTTCCTCAAAACGGAGCCTGCCGAATGAATTTTTTCGATCTATATTGGTATAATATAGCACAGATAATTCACCATTTCTTTTTCCCGTTGGCCGATCGCGATTTTCCGATATTTCGGGAACCTGCTTGCAGTTAAAGATCGAGTATTAATTAGAGGGTGCCTGTTCGAGTTGTAGAAATCCAGTTGTAGGCAGATAGTGATAGAAACAGATCGATGTTAGTCGATCGAGTTGCACAGCCAGCTTTACTCTGGAGTCTTGTATAAATATAGCGCCAAATCTTACCCTTTAAAAGCCCATGTCAACCAAAATAATCCTTGTAGAACCAAGGTTGGCAGTAGCCTCTCCCAAGCCCAAACAAGCTAAGTCTGGAAGTTTAGCCTCCGATCAAATCTTGATGGGAGCATCCGGGGTACTGTTGTTATTGCTTATCGGTTTAGCGGTGTTTACCAAGTTAAAACTCAAGGATTTGAGCAAGAAACTCAAATTTGAAGAGTTTAGAAATCGAGAACTCCAGAAAAAATACAAAATGGCTCTGGAAACCATGACAAAGATGGAAAAAAATCCCGACCTCATCCACTCGCGAGACTTTAATTTAGACTACCTGAGAATGCGGATGGCGGAAGAGGTTTTTCACTTTGCCATTGTCAACCAAATCAAGGTAAAAGTCAAAGAAAAAATTAGTATTGCCCTGCGTCCGACTCAGGGTGCTGTAGGAGATAAAAACGGAACTGCCGGCACCGGCAGACAAGTAGATTCGATGTTTGATATCGAATACGAAACTGGCGATCCGGCAGTAAAAATAGAAAAGCGAGTGCTGTTTCGGATTCAAATTAAGCTGATGAAACTGCCGACTCAGGCAACGTCGGCGACAATCAATCAAATTATTGATTGTTTGGAAACTTACCTGAGTCCTTCCGACGATCACGACAGTTGGCAGCCGACTATTCAAGGTCGCATCGTTCACATTGAGTGGGATCAAAAAGCAAAACCAACGCCGATGTTGGTGCTGGAACAGTCAAATGAAGGGGTAAATGTTACCTTTAGGACTACGAGAGCGGCGGCGGCCCGACTTGCGAATGAAAAGGAAAGTAATCTTGCTTCTGTTAAGAGTTCAAGAGGAACAAAAGTTGGCAGCAAGAGCCCAAGTAAAAGTGCATCTAAAAGTTCTACAAAAACAGGGGCAAAGCGCCCTAGTTCCCGCAAATAAGTTAATTTTAATTAAGTTTATTTGCTGGAAAGAGCGCCGGTAGCGGCGGTTGTGGCGGTGTCTTGTGCGAGGTAGCCGTCTTCCATGTGAATAATGCGATCGGCTATATCTAAAATGCGGTTGTCGTGGGTGACTAGCAAGATTGTACTGTGCTGTTCTTTGGCCAAACTTCGCATGATTTCTACCACATCTCTACCAGATTTGCTGTCTAGGGCTGCGGTGGGTTCGTCGGCTAATATTAATTTTGGTTGACTGACTAATGCGCGGGCGATCGCAACTCTTTGTTTTTGTCCGCCAGAAAGACTGTCTGGGTAATATTCTATTCTTTCTCCCAACCCTACAGCTTCCAGCATTCGCTCTATTTTATCGTTTGTTTCTTGGCGAGAAAGATGGCTGTGCAGTTCGAGGGACATTTGCACATTTTGTCGCGCTGTCAAACATTTAAGCAAGTTATGAGCTTGGAAAATATAGCCGATGTCGCGGCGAACTTCTACTAATTTATTTTTCTTGGTTCCCCGCAATTCTTGGTCGAGAATTTTGAGGCTGCCTTCTTGGATCGATCGCAAAGCTCCAACTAAGGTTAACAATGTTGTTTTTCCTGACCCAGAAGGCCCGGTCATCAGGACTATTTCTCCCGGATAAATTTCGAGGTTGATGTCAAATAATGTCTGTTTGCGAAGTTGTCCTTCGCCGAAGGAATGGTTGAGATTCTTAATCGAAACAACTGGTGTAGCGTTCATAATTAATTGGCATTATTTAATGAAATCAACCCGTAAGATTCAAAATAATCAGACAAGGTTCAAATGAGATCGGGATCGATTCCCTGCGATCGCAAATAAGCAGCCAATCGCTCTTTTTGTTCTCGTTCGCGATCGGCGCGTTGACTTTCAGCGTCGGCCCGTTGGCGTTCCTGTTCGGTATGGAGGCGTTCGAGTCGGGCTTGTTCGCTTCCTGTCAGCAACAAATTTCCCTGGTTATCCCACCAGCGCAACCAGTGTTGTGTCTGATTTTGATAGCTACCAGACCACACGCCTAACTCTACACCCATCAGGTCGATCGAGTAATGTCCGCGATCGTTCGGTTCCAAACGCCGATATCTAGTATTCACGCAATTGTAGACTTCTAATTCATTGGTTTGGATCTTGTAAATAGCGTAGTAGGGAATTCTGATAATCCGTTCGTATACCCAAAACTTTCCCGGTTTCTGATTTCCCCCGGATGGCAAAGCAGATAACGGAGTATTGTCGAGTTCTTCTGAACCATCACCGCTAGCAAATTCGATCGCAATTAACGGCACCATATACTCGCGCCACAACACGTAGAAACGCCGATATTGCCCGTCTAAGCGGGGTGGCACGTTGGGGACGTAGAACCAGTCAGGCGCTTCGGCTCCGCGTTCGGGAGGCTCGGTTTCGCGCCAGTAGATGCCGCAATCTTGCCCGATCGCATACTGTCCGTCGGGATGTAGATTTTGCAGTGTAATTTCTAGGGAGTCTGTGAGCAGGATGCTCTGCGGATGTTCTTGAAAGTTCTTCACAAACGTACCGTCAGATTCGGGGAGTTGGGTGTGGTCGGGAAAGGCGGGAGGCAACGCTGTGGGGTTGAAGCTTTGGGTCATAGCGCAGAACCGAGGAAGAGTGCGATCGAGATGGATGCTCTCTTACAGCATAGCGTTCGATCGGCAAAGCTATCAATTACCAATTCCCAATTACCAATTACCAATTCCCAATCACTAACAACTAACAACTGAGGGCCCGCCCGCACCATCCACCGCCCCTACCAACCAATAACCAATAACCAACAACCAATAACCAACAACCAATAACCAACAACCAACAACCAACAACTAATAACCCATTTAAAAAATATCCGCCGGATCGGCCGCCTGCAACTTCCTAACTGCGATCGCCCCCGACAGAGAACACATCACAACTGTCATTACAAACACAGTTACAGCCTTCCCCACAGTCATGTACATCGGCAAACTCGTAGCACTTCTCCCTAAATTGTACAGCACCACAGAAACCCCAAATCCAGGCAAATAGCCAAGAATTGCTAATATCAAAGCCTCTTGAAACACCACCCCCAAAAAGTAAAAATCATTATATCCCATCGCCTTTAGCGTAGCGTATTCCGGCAAGTGATCGTTAACATCAGTATAAAGAATTTGGTAAACAATCACTATCCCGACGATAAATCCCATTGCCGCGCCGAGAGTGAAAATAAATCCGATCGCCGTGCCTTCTTCCCAATACTTTTTCTCAAAAGCTACAAACTCTTCCTTAGAATCAACTCGCACATCTGACGGCAAAGTTGCCCTCATTTTTTCCACAACAGCCTTAACATCCGTTCCCGGCTGCAAGTAAACAATACCAATATCAATTAAACCTTTTGTTCTCCGCGTCGCAAAAATTCGCAGAAAGTTCAAATCGCTAGTAACAATATTTCCATCTGCACCGAAAGATGCCCCTAAAGTAAATAAACCCTCTACCTTAACGCGGCGGTTGTCAACTTCAGTTTCAACAGGTTTTCCCCCCTCGAAATATTCAGCTACTGGCCCGAATTCCGGGCGGGAAGCTCGGTCAAATAAAACCACGTCCGACATCTTAATTTTGTCCAAATTATTTTGGATTTCTGGCATATCAAAAATCGGATGAGCGGGGTCAAAACCGATGACCATCAATTGGCGGGTATTGCTCTGGTTGGGAGCGGGATTTTTCCACAATCCAAAGCCTAGATATACCGGGCTGATTGCTGTAACGCCATTGAAACTCAAAGCTTGATACAAGCGCCGCTGGGGGAAGCTTTTCATGGCTATTAAAGCCGTAGATTGGGTGCTGGTGATGAAAATATCCCCTTGTAACTGTGAGTGGAAGCTGACGGAACTTTCAAACAGCGCGTCTCTAAATCCGAACTGCATAAACATCAGCAAGTCGGCAAATCCGATGCCGGCTAGCGCGATGACTAAGCGCATTTTTTCGCGGGTTAACTGTGCCCAAGCTAAGGGTATTTTTGCCATATTCAGTCTATTTTAGATTTTAGATTTTAGATTTTGGATAGAATAATTTTAGGACTTAAGCACGGGTGTTGAGAAACCGGGTTTTTACCCTTATATTTGATTCAAACCCTTAATATCGGTAAAAAACCCGGTTTCTGGAGTCCCCATGCGTAAGTCCTGTCAGCGTAAATCTTAGATGTCTATTTTGACTTCAACTTGCAAGTTTGTGAGCGATGCAACTTTCTTGCTCGATTCGGGATCGAGGCGAATTCTGACTTCGATAACTCTCGCGTCGGTGTCGGCGGCGGGATCTGTATTGAGGACATCTTTTTTGCCGATTTGTTTGCCAATTCGAGTGACTGTTCCTTCTAAATTGCCGACAAATACGGGGCTGTTGATTGTGGCGCGCTGGCCGTTTCGGACTTTGGCGATGTCGGTTTCGTAAACTTCGGCTATGGCGTACATTTGATCGGTGCGGCCTAGTTCTACGATGCCATTTTCAGTGTTGATGCGTTCTCCTTGTCTGGTGTTAACTTTGAGAATGGAACCGGATACGGGTGCTTTGACGTAGCTTAAGTTTAAGTCTACTTGGGCTTTTTGTTTGGTGGCGATCGCACTTTCGACGGCAGCTCGGGCGGCTTGCACGTCTTCGGAACGGACTTCGGCTATTTGGTCGAGATTTGCTCGGGCTTGATTGATTTGTGCTTCGCCGGTTTCTGATTTTTGTTTCAGCATTGCTTCGGCTTGATTGATTTGTTCTCGGCCGGTTTCTATCTTTTGATTTAAAGTGGCTCTAGCTTGGTTAATTTCTTGCCTTCCTGTTTCTATTTTGCGTTTGAGATTGGCGCGGGATTGGTTGATTTCTTGTTTGCCTGTTTCTACTGTTTGTTTGATGGTGGCTTTGGTTTCAACTATTTCCTGTTGCAAAGTGGCGACGGTTTTTTCTAATATAGCTTGTGCTTCTTTAACTTTCTGTTGAGCTGTAGCTACTGCTAAGCGTTTGGTGTCGTAGCTGGAAGCGGAAATTGCGCCTGTTTCGGAGAGTTCTTTGTTGCGTTGTTCCTCGGCTTCGGCGTTGGCTAATTCGGCTTTTAGTCGATCGACTGTAGCGTTTTGAGAGGTTATTTCGCCGCGCAATTGAGCTTCCAGCCTCGCCAGTTTGGCTTGCTGCACTTGAGTTTCTCTTTGCAGTTGTGCTTCAAATTTAGCCAGATTGGCTTCTTCGGCTTCGGTTTCTCTTTGCAGTTGAGCTTCAAATTTGGCTACGTTTGCTTGGAAGGCTTCGGTTTCTCTTTGCAGTTGAGCTTCTAGGCGGGCGACATTGGCTGCTTCGCCTTCGGTTTCTCTTTGACGTTGAACTTCTGACTTGGAAACTTCGGCTTTTTGGGCGACGATTTCCCCGGTTTTTGCGCCTGCTTGAATTTTGGCTAATTCTGCTTGTTTGACTTGAACTTCTTTGTCGGCTTGTTGGAGGATGGCTTGGAGCCGATCGCGCGTATCGAGAACTGCTATGATTTGTCCTTGACTGACGCGATCGCCCTCTTCCACCCGCAGCTCTTCAATTCTCGCTCCCTCCGAAGCCGAAGGGGCGGACAATTTGATCACTTCCCCCTGAGGAGTCAACCTACCCAAAGCTGTAACGCTGGTGCGGGTGGAGGCTGGAGTTGCAGCAGCCGTTGCAGCCGCCTTTAACTCTTCGGCTTTTCTAATTTGAGATACTTGCCAAAAACCCACTCCTGTGATAATGACAGTAGCGGCGATCGCTAAACCGATGACTCCTCGCCCTGGGGGTTTTAAAAATGATTGATCCTTGACCCGCGATTCCTTTCCCATGAATTAATAAAGTAGGTGATTTCTTGATTAAGTTTTTTCACACCTACTATGAAGTATTGTAAACAAATTTCAGCTATTTAGGAAAATCAAAAAGTACCTGAGTCATGTAATTTTCTGCCCAATCTTGACCGAAAGCTTTTTCTAGGACGCGGCGGGTTTTGTCGTTTTGCTGCTGCTGGGTGCAGTAGTAAATTTGAGCGTCGAGAATTTTCGATGCTTCGGCGGCAGAGACTGGTTCTGCCGCAACTGCGCGCTGGCAGTGAATTTCAACGTAGGATTCAACTATGTCCAGAAATCGGGTTTCTTCTTCGGGTGAATCGGGCCGCACAAACAAGCAAAATTCTGAGAAAATATCCCCCCAGTCGGGAATTTGGCGGGGACAAGAAAATTGGTTGACCGGCAAAGTTTGCAGTTGGGTTCGGTAGGCTTCCGACAAAGTGCGACTGGGATTGAGAGGAGA
The DNA here is from genome assembly GCF_015207285.1 of Tychonema sp. LEGE 07203. Lineage (GTDB taxonomy): Bacteria > Cyanobacteriota > Cyanobacteriia > Cyanobacteriales > Microcoleaceae > Microcoleus. The sequence goes on from NZ_JADEXD010000077.1 coordinate 7,870, forward strand.
AAGGTCTGCGATCGCCGCGCTAATTTTGCCTTTGCCTGCTACGATATCGGTACCGAACATCGGCAAAGCGTAATTAGGTCTGGGAAACATCACGCAGTGCAGAATGTCAAGCAGCGGCCCGACTTTCGCGAGTTCGAGGTGTATTTTGCGGAACTGGGGCGTTTGATAGCAGCGGTTTTCCACGATCAGTTTTTCTCCTTCCAAGCGCCCTTCTATGTATCCCAACTCAGCGGGGAGGTGGTAGGGTTCGAGGTCGAGATAGCGGTGCCAGACTGCTTCCATCCGTTGTGCTAGTTCGCGGATGAGGTAGTGCTGTTGCTCGCGCAGGGAAGGCTTGGATATTTCTAACATTCCTAATTTATCGGGCGATCGCTTAATAAAACTTGATTCTACGGTTGCAGGATGCAGGAAAAAAGGTAGATACTTTTAAGGATACCAGCAGATTGACTTGCGATCGAGCAAGTTTTAGAGGAGATGACTGTATGTTTGGTCTGGGATTGCCTGAAATGGGCATTATTGCGGTAGTCGCTATTCTAATTTTTGGCCCCAAAAAAATTCCTGAGTTGGGAAATGCTTTGGGTAAAACGCTGCGGAGTTTTAAGGAAGGGGTCGGTATAGGAGATGATGAATCTGCTCTAGAGGAAAAAGAGAAGGAAAAAGAGAAGGAGAAGGAGAAGGAAAAGGAGGAAGAAAGCCCACCGAAAATCTAAATTAGGTTAAATCGATAAAATTTCACTCCTGATTTTTTTTGGGACTTGCATTCCGATGCAAAGAAGCTATTGGGGAAATTTGCCTTCTCTAACTTCTAGGGAATAATCTTTGACAGCTTGAGTAATTGTTTCTCGCAAATTGACATAAGCTTTGGCAAAAGGCGGTTGTTTTTCCGAAAGTCCTAACAAATCGGAAGTAACTAAAACTTGTCCGTCGCAGTGCGGGCCGGCCCCGATGCCAATGGTGGGAACAGTTAATTTTTGGGTAATTTGAGCAGCTAAGTCTGGGGGAATGTGTTCGAGGACGATCGCAAAAACCCCGGCTTCTTCCAGTGCGATCGACTCTGCTATGATGCGATCGGCAGATTCCGCTGTTTTGCCTTGTTTTTTGTAGCCTAATTGGTGTACCGACTGCGGAGTTAAACCGACGTGTCCCATCACCGGAATTCCGGCGGATGTTAGCTGCGAAACAGTAGTCGCCATTGCTGGATATCCGCCCTCCAATTTGACAGCTTGAGCGCCAGTTTCTTTCAAAACTCTCCCCGCCGAGTGCATCGCTTGGTGCGGGCTTTCTTGGTAAGTCAAAAACGGCAAATCCACCACAATTAATGCTTGTTTGACTCCGCGACGCACTGCTTTGGCGTGGTGCAGCATTTCATCGAGGGTTAGCGGCAGTGTTGTCTCGTAGCCCAAGACTGTCATTGCTAGGGAATCGCCGACTAAGATGATGTCTGCGCCGGCTTGGTCGAGCAGTTGGGCGATCGCACAATCATAAGCTGTCAGCGCGACAATTGCACGTCCTTGCTGTTTCCACTGAATAAGTTGGTGTGTAGTTACTGCCATTTTATTTAGTAAATATAAAAATATTTCCGACTATTACCTATAATATCAAATAAAGCAGTAATATCGAAATTATTATGGGATCTGTAGCCAGGGGTCTGGAAAGCTTTAAAACTCGACTGGGAAATTATTTACACTCGCGCACCGCCAGATTGAATAATCTCAATCGAAGGTTTTTTTGCGAAAAAAGTCACATGAATCTGCCTCAATCGCGATCGAACTTCCCCATAATTTACCGGACGCTGCTGCAAAGTCCATCGCCCCGCTCCTTTCTACAAACTTCTCGATAGTTAAACAATTATTTCAGATTTTCTTTAACTTTGAGCTTTTCAACAATCCCAAATTAAAAAAATACAATGGTTTTGTACAAATGATATCGTTTCCTGTTGCATCGGAATCATACAATCGAGTCAACAGTTAACAATCAACCATTCAATTTTTAGACCAGCCAGTCAACAGTCAGTAGGGGCGGTGGATGGTGCGGGCGGGCCCTCTTAACAATCAACAGTCAACAATTCCGGTATGAGTGCAACCGGAATTGATATAATTCAGACGTGCTGTATAGTTTGCCAATAAATTCCTGACTCCAGAATATCGTAAAATCTAGCCACCACAATAAGCTGTTGCGGCATATAAACTGTATGTCCAAAAAAAATAAAACAATGAGTGGGGAGTAGGGGTTGGGCACGCGAGCCCGCCCTAAATATGCAATTCAAATGCGCGACAGCTTATCCGATAATTGTAAAGCAAGCAACCAACCAGGCCAACAGCATGAATATTGACCAACTAAACAAAGACTACGGCATTGCCGACAACCTCACCTTCGCTACCGGAAACGGTGGTTTACCCGCGATTCACATCGACAACGGCCAAGCCAAAGCCGTGATATCCGTGTATGCTGGCCAAGTGCTCTCCTTCCAACCAGCCACCGAAACCGCAGACGTGATGTTTTTGAGCGAAAAAGCTTACTACGCCGAAGGAAAAGCCATCAAAGGCGGTATACCCATTTGTTGGCCTTGGTTTGGCCCAGATCCCGAAGACTTGGGCCGCCCCAGTCACGGGTTTGTGCGGAATCGCCTCTGGAATGTGATAGAAACCGCCACCGCCCCAGACGGCGCGACGAAAGTCACTTTAGGAATCAAGGATACAGAGGAAACTAGGGCAATTTGGCCTCAAGCCTTTGAACTGGCGATCGCCATTACCGTCGGCACCAATCTCACTGTAGAATTAATCACCCGCAATCTGGGAGACAAACCATTTCCCCTCACCCAAGCTTTGCACACCTACTTCAAAGTCGGCGACATCAAACAGGTGCAGGTTTTGGGTTTAGAAAATAGCCAATATCTTGATAAAGTTGATGGCGGTGCAGAAAAAACTCAAGTAGGTGCAGTGGTAGCGACTGGTGAAGTCGATCGCATTTATCTCGATGTTACCAATGAATTAGTCATTGACGATGCCGCCCTCAACCGTCGGATTCGCATTCAATCCTCTGGCAGCAAATCCGCCGTAGTGTGGAATCCCTGGGTGACAATTTCAGCAAACATGGCCGACCTCGAAGATACAGATTATCAGCGCTTAATCTGCGTAGAAACCACCAATGCGGCGACAGATATTGTGGAAGTCCCCGCTGGTGGTGAGTTCCGATTGCAGGCAGTTTACAGCGTTGAACGCGACTGAGCAATGAGAAATTAATATAGCTCTTGCACGAGTTTTTGATTGATAGAGCAACGGCAGATCCAAGGCAGATTAACGCACATAATTTCAAGATAGTTGTAGATTTTTGTAATGTCGTGTCCGGTCGATTAAGAACAATAAGATTGTTGTGCTAATCGACCGGACATGATATAAGAGGTCTATTGAAAAGTTATGTTACCGTAAGGCATAATCATATCGAATCCCTGATTTCTCCCTTCTTTCTTTTTTAGTTTGTTTAGCACAGACATGGTTTCTAGGGGATAGATTTCAACCGCCGTCTGCATCTGTTTATGTCTTCTTTCTTCTTCCTTATTCCTGATGACTAGCCTTTGACTTCGCTCAGGCTAAAATGACCAATGACTAATGACTAATGACTGTTGAAAGTTAACTAATGACTAATGACTAATGACTAATGACTAATGACTAATGACTAATGACTAATGACTAATGACTAATGACTAATGACTAATGACTAATGACTAATGACTAATAACTAATTACCCTCAATGATTGTGCAAAATTTCAACTGGACAAAAATTCAAAACGGCTCCGACATTCGCGGTATCGCCCTCGAAGGGGTTCCCGATGAAAAAGTCAACCTCACCCCGGAAATTGTTACAATTTTAGGTCAGTCTTTTGTCAGTTGGCTGGTGCAAAAAGTCCACAAACCCGCTGCTGAATTGATAATTGCGATCGGGCGCGACAGCCGCCTGTCGGGCCCAACTTTAATGCAAGCAGTCATGGAGGGAATCGCCTCAGTTGGTGCCACAGTATACGACTTTGAAATGGCCTCAACCCCCGCCATGTTTATGAGTACCATAACCCCCGGTTTTGATTGCGACGGCGCGATTATGCTCACTGCTAGCCATTTGCCCTTTAATCGCAACGGCTTAAAATTTTTCACCGCCAACGGTGGGTTACAAAAAAAAGATATTACCGATATCTTAACACTAGCCCAAAACAATAATTTTCAGCCGAATGCAGCGCCCGGTAAGATTACCAAGCATGATTTTATCTCAGTTTATGCCAACCAATTTGTCAAAAAAATTCGGGAAGCAGTCAATCATCCCGATAACTTTGAGCAACCGCTGACAGGGTTAAAAATTGTTGTGGATGCGGGAAACGGTGCGGGCGGATTTTATGTTGATAAAGTCTTAAAACCTTTAGGTGCAGACACCACCGGCAGTCAATTTTTGGAACCAGACGGTACTTTTCCCAATCATGTACCCAATCCCGAAGACAAACAGGCAATGCAGTCAATTTGTCAAGCGGTAATTGAACATGATGCTGATTTCGGGATTATTTTTGATACGGATGTCGATCGCAGTGCGGCTGTAGATGGAGTTGGTAAGGAACTCAATCGCAATCGCTTAATTGCTTTGATTTCTGCGATCGTCCTGCAAGAACACCCAGGCTCTACCATTGTCACTGATTCTATCACTTCCGATGGCTTAACGCAATTCATCGAACAGGATCTAAAAGGCATTCACCATCGCTTTAAACGCGGCTACAAAAATGTGATTGACGAGTCGATTCGCCTCAATCAAATCGGACAGGAATCGTGGCTGGCAATTGAAACCTCTGGACACGGAGCTTTGAAAGAAAATTATTTTCTGGATGATGGCGCTTACTTGGTGAGCAAATTATTGATTGAATTGGCTAAATCTAAGCTGGCAAATCAATCTTTGCCAGATTTAATTGCCAATTTAAAAGAACCAGCCGAAAGTGCAGAATTTCGGATTAAAATTAATGTGGATGATTTCAAAGTTCTGGGAGAGACTGTTATCGACAAACTGCAAGAATTTACTTCAACGCAAGCCGACTGGAAAATCGTTCCCAATAACTACGAAGGCGTGCGAGTTTCTTGCACGTCAGCTAGCGAATCCGGCTGGTTTCTGTTACGCTTATCGCTGCACGATCCGGTGATGGCTTTGAATGTTGAATCTAATGTTGAGGGTGGTGTCGCTCGCATAGCGACTCGGCTTTTAGCTTTTTTCCAAACCACAGAATCCCTAGATTTATCGGCTTTTTTGAGCTAAGTTAAAGTTGGGAATATTCGCAAACCAAACCCAAGGAGGAATTTAATCGTGTGGCGTTTAATCATTAATTGTTCTGCTGCAAGCTGGGATGCTAATTCCAAAGCTTTCAAGGCGATCGCCGAAAAATATCCGGCTACGCCTCTGTCTTCCAAAAAGATGAAAGGCGACGGTCAACGCATCATGGAATATCAAATTGAAAATGTCAATGATGTGGAGGATTTTATGGAAGAGTGCTTGACTTTAGACGGCTTCACCGCTAGCTTTGAATCCTTATAAATCCGGGCGATCGAATTGGAGAACTAGAGAAGTTTTTCAATTCGATATCCTAGGTTTAAATAATGGAATAATTGGGAATAATTTATGATGTCTGGTTGAGGAATTTATCGAGCTGCATTAGTTTTGGGCAGCGGGATGAATTCGTAGTCGGAAGATTTCAAAGCCCAAGCCAAAAAACGTTCTGTGCAATACAAAGCTAATTGATTGCTAGGGCCGTTAAAAATTGTATCAAAGGCGTGTTCTGCCCAAGGAATTTCGAGCAAAATAGCCCGATCGCCCGTGGCGCGCAATCTTTCGTAGAGCGATCGCCCAAACTTAGCTTGAACGATATGGTCGCGACCTGCATAAACCAGCAGAGAAGGGGGCAGATTTGGTTTAATATAATTTATCGGAGAAGCCCGGCGGTAAAGCTCCTTGAGTTGCTCTGGCGTTCCTCCCAGAAAGGCGCGCAAGACGGCTCGAACGTTTATAGCATCAGGAAAAGGTGGGTCGTTGTATCCCCGGATCAGGTCGTTTGGCCCGTAATAGTTCACTACTGCTCTAACAGGAAGTACGCTCGAACCGTAAGCAGTTAGCATTGCTAAATGGGCACCGGCTGACCTTCCCATCAGGGCAATTCGATCGAGATCGATGGACCAATCAGCGGCATGATTTTTGATATAGGAAAGTGCGGCCTGCACGTCCTCAAGCTGAGCCGGAAACTGATATTTGGGAGCGTGGCGGTAATCAATGGCCACAACACAATAACCTCGCGCGGCCATGTAGCGGCTAAATTCCTCATTGTAATCGGGATTGCCTTTTTGCCAAGCTCCTCCGTAAATCGTAATTATCGCCGGATATTTGCCAATTTGCATTGGCCGGTAAAGGTTTAATTTCAGTGAAACTCCGTCAGGGTTGGCAAATACAATAGCCCGATCGCTCCTCACGTCTCTCATCGCAATTCCCCGGAAAGAATCTGCTAAGATAAACGGTTGGGAACGCATCTGAGCGCGATCGGCATCAGGAACGGTTGCTAAATAGTTTCTCCCTAGAACTGCTTGCATTTGGGTAGCTATCGCTGCACTGGCGGCGGGGAACTGCATCAAGGGGAGCAGGCTCAAAATTAAGGCGCACAGGTTACAAATCAGTAAAATAATGTAAGCTTTGCCGTTAGGTCGTCCCAGCAGGTTTAGCAGAAGGGCGATCGTATTAATACCGACCAACCAAGGACTGATTTCCGGCGAACCCACCGCCAAAGGGTACAGGAACAGCGTCGGTGCTGGTAAGATGACCCAGAGACTGAAAAATAGCCCGATCGCACTCAGCAACCGAGGGATAAATCGCGAGACTGAAAACGCTGCTAATAAAAGTAACTTTTTGCCGTTATTCTTGGGGAGCATCGGATTTTCTCAGCCTAATTTTTAATCAGCTTAAACTAATATGGCAGTTTTGATTGGTAAGGCGATCGCCAGTGCCACCACCCAATCATAGTAATGCGTTCCGGTGCAGCTATTTGTGAGGTTGCTGACACGTTTTACAGTTTTTTATGCCAACAAGCCAGAATTGTGATAACCTCATAGACGTGCAAAAATCGGTGCCAACAAAAAACCACCCTTGGCAGAAACGGGGAAAATCCGGTGCAAATCCGCTGCTGTCCCGCAACTGTGATGAGATTATAGAATCTCTCAGTCAGAAGACCCGCCGATCGCCAACCTGTTCTTTTTCGTCTACGAGGCATAGATGATGGTTAATTCAGCATTATTATCAGTATATTTTTGCAGTGAAAATTTACTGGCAGCTTGGAATCTGGGAACTTAAAATTTATTTTAAAATTTGGGGATCTCCGCGACAGAAGTACGCGACACAGTATCCGTTTTTGAGCGGGGGTCAAAATCGATATATTGACCGAGAAAAATATTGATTAGATTTCACTGATTCCTGAGAGATTTCCAGTGAAATAATAATTTCTTCGTGACTGTCAATACTAGGCAGTATGCCACAACTCGCTAACTTTTTCGCTGTCGCCTGTCGCCCGCACCAGCAAATCATCTGTAAAAAAAAAGCTAAATTTCAACCGCAGTTCACCCAATTTAGGGCTGCAAAACAATACCAAAAATAGCCGCATCCCGATGCTAACCCAAGCAATTATCCACACAAAACAGACATCCTGAATGAAAAACGCGATCGCCAAATCAGATTTTGTGCTAAATCCTTACATGAAAAGCAACAATTTCACAGCAACTTGGCAAATACTCAATACAGTCATTCCCTATATACTTTTATGGTTTGTAGCATTTAAAGCTGCTGCCATTTCTGTATGGCTTCTGCCGCCAATAATAGTGTTAATGACACTTTTTTCGGGACGGTGTTTTTCTTTAATGCACGATTGCGGACACTACTCTCTTTTTAGTGCCAAAAAAGTCAATCGCCTGGTTGGTTTTATGCTAGGCATCATCAATGCAATTCCTCAGTATCCCTGGTCTAGGGGACACGCTTACCATCACAAACACAATGGTAACTGGGATATGTATCGAGGCCCTTCGGCGTTGATTTCCACAGAAAAATTTGCGGCACTAAACCCATCTAGCCAAAAAATCTATCAGTGGCTGAGACACCCATTGATGCTGTTTCCCGGTGGTTTTTTTTACTTGATTATCAAACCGAGACTCGCGCTGTTATTGGGAATTTATGACTTTATTCGACATATCTTTGCTAGTCTAAAACAAAATTATGGCATGAGTTTATCGGCAATCATTGATTCTTACAAATCCAAACATTGGTATACAAAGGCTGAGTTTTGGGATTTACTATTCAATAACATTTGTGTTGTTGCTAGCTGGGTTTATCTGAGCAATTTACTGGGGGTTGGCTTTTTCTGGAGTGTATACTCAATTGTCATGACATGTTCGGCAGCAATCTTTATCTGTATTTTCTTCGTCCAGCACAACTTTGAGGGTTCTTACGCTCATAAAACAGAAGGTTGGGACTATCTTTTAGGCGCAATAGAAGGAAGCAGTTACCTAAAATTACCAAAGATTCTCAACTGGTTTTCCGCTGATATTGGTTGCCACAATATTCATCATCTCTCCGAGCGAATACCTAACTACAATCTTCGGGCTTGTCATCGAGCGAACCTTCACCTGCTTGCCAATGCAAAAACCCTGACTTTGCGCGACATTCCTAAATGTTTCAAATTCATTGTTTGGGATGCTGAATCTGATTCCCTGCAATCAATAGAATCCTTTCACCAAAAAGCAGAAACTCAATTAATTAACGTAGCATCTTGAAAAGTGCTGCTAATAGATTTGGGTACTTCGTCACCACCCAAATGCTGCGATCTGGTGGCAAATACCGGGGAAAAATTGAACGGCAAGTTAGATTAAATCCGAGTTTGCCATCCCATTTATCTTCTGACTCTTCTGTTTCCTCTTCTGTTTCCTCTTCTCTTCGCGCTCTTGGCGTCTTCGCGGTTCGTAAAGAGAATATATTACCCTAATTTGGTATTATAAAACATATTTCCTGTAACTGCAGCAACAGATAAACCAGATTTACGGAACAATCAGTTGACAGCTTATCGAACTGCAAAAAAACTCAGTTTTTGGGGTGTACTTCACAAACCTGGAAGAGGCTGTATCATAGAAGAGTTGAATTGCCAAAATAGCTGGGACGGGCGAGGCAGCCAATCCCACAATAATTCGACCGCCAGGACTTTGGCAATTCAAGTCTAATAGACCTCTTGCAAAAATAATTAGGACGGGCTCTTCGGCCCGTCCCACAAGAGTTATTTTTTATTATCGGACGGGCCGAAGAGCCCGTCCGATAAATTGATGAAAAGGACTTTTGCAAGAGGTCTAATAATTCGATCGCCAGACTTCGATCGGCGATTTTAGCAGACATTCTGCTCTCAATAAAAAAGAAAGAAGGAAAAAATGAATTTATTTGTGGTATTTGGACTTTTGTTTGGACTGCTGGCGATCGCCCTTGCGATCTATTTAATCACGGCGAGGCGCTATCAATCATCCGACTCTGTGGCCAACTCCTACGACGAGTGGACAGAAGACGGAATTTTAGAATTTTACTGGGGCGAACACATCCACTTAGGCCATTACGGTTCGCCGCCGCAACGGAAAGATTTCCTCGCAGCAAAATCCGATTTTGTGCATGAAATGGTGCGCTGGGGCGGCTTAGATGGATTACCTGCTGGTACTACTGTTCTAGATGTGGGCTGTGGAATTGGCGGTAGCAGCCGCATTCTGGGCCAGGATTATAAGTTTGCTGTGACGGGAATTACTATCAGCCCGCAGCAAGTTAAGCGCGCTCAAGAATTAACTTCCCCAGAACTCGATTTGCAGTTTCGGGTGGATGATGCTATGGCACTTTCGTTTCCCGATGCGAGTTTTGATGTGGTTTGGTCGATCGAAGCTGGGCCTCATATGCCAGATAAAGCTGTTTTCGCCAAAGAGTTGATGAGAGTGCTAAAACCCGGCGGCGTGCTGGTTGTGGCTGACTGGAATCAAAGAGATTCGCGCCAAATCCCTCTCAATTGGTGGGAGAAACCTGTAATGCAGCAACTCCTGGATCAGTGGTCGCATCCGGCTTTTTCAAGCATCGAGGGCTTTTCAGAACTGTTAGAAGAAACGGGGTTTGTGGATGGCACTGTAACCACCGCAGATTGGACGCAAGAAACCCTTCCTTCTTGGATAGATTCTATCTGGCAAGGTATAGCTAGACCTGCCGGATTAGTACGTTTTGGTGTATCGGGTTTTATCAAGTCTCTGCGAGAAGTACCGACACTTTTACTAATGCGGTTAGCGTTTGGTGTGGGGCTATGTCGCTTTGGGATGTTTCGCGCCGTGCGATCGCACTCCTTGGCAGAATTAACAGAAACAAATTCTACTAAAACTATGACAGGTGTTTAGGAGCGAAAACTTAATAATATCAAATCCTCTCTTCATCGGAATAGTAAATTAACTGTTAACAGTTAACAGTTAACAGTCAAATAATTCAGATATATATTCTCGGACTCTGTGTACTCTGTGTTCTAGTAAGGTTAAATCATTCCGATGCAAGCGGAAACGATATAACGAGCAATTTTTCGACCCATCAACAGTCAACAGTCAACAGTTAACAGTTAACAGTTAACAGCTAACAGTCAACAATCATGTTTGAGTGCAACCGGAATTGATATAACAGCCCGATCGAACTCAAAAACAAATATTGGAGAGGTTTAATTAGCGCCAGCCCAACCACCTGAGTACGGGCACAACTAAATAATGACTCACTCCCAAACAAAGCCCGATCGCACTTCCCAACAAACCAAAAAACACAACAGAACCCCAAACTTGCAGCCAGAAGTTAGCCTCAGACGACAGCGACAAAATTCTCAAAAAAGCCCCAGGAAAAATGTTGAAAGCATTTAAAAACAAAAACATTCCCGTAGAACAAACAGCCACCACCAAAGCGTGAACTAATTGATGGCTCCGCAAACCCATTCCCACAGTCATAGAGGCGATCGCAAATGCCCCCAAAATAATCCCCTGCACGCCGCTAGAAGTTGTTGCCTCCATCCAGCACAAACCCGCCAACAAATAAGCCTGACCTCCCATCAATCCCGACAGCCAATACTGTTTTTGTTGGCGAAAACTCCCCGCATCCGTCAAACCGATCGCAGTTCCCCAACCGGCAAAGGCAAACAGCAACACTTCGGGCCCGACAGCGAAAGTCATGTCAGGAATTAATTGGTGCAAACCTTCATTTAGAAAACTGGCAACTTGTTGGCCCACAGGCGAAGCATAGCCCAAAACCAAACCGCCGATCGCCCCCGCACATCCGCCAACCCCGCCGAGCACCATTTCCCAGCCGGTATCGAGAGAAGCTACCACGATTTGGGCGATCGCGCCGAACAGCAAAACCGTCAAATTTGCCGTTTTTTGCGCCGCCACCACTACTGCTTGCCGCGAGAATTCTACAATAGTTTGACCGATTGGGGCGAGCGCAATTTTGCCCTTACTCCTAGCATAAATCTCCTGCAAGCGCCTCCTAAGCTCAGCAGCCGAAGCCGGACGCTGCTGGAGATTCGATCGCACCATATCATCCAACAAATTCCCAAAAGCCGGACTCACAGACACAATATGTCGCCACCGCAACTCCCCCGTCATCGGATCTTCAATTTCAGCGGGATACTTCCCCGTCAGCAAATGAATGCAAGTCCGCCCCAGCGCATAAAAATCCGTCGCCGGCACCACACCGCCACCCACAATTTGTTCCGGCGGACTGTATCCGGGCGAAATCAACCGCGTCGAACTCCCAGAATCTTTCCCCACCGCTTCGACACCGCCGATTTGTTTAACTCCCCCAAAGTCGATCGCCACCAATTGCAGGGAACCCAAACCCTTTTTCAGCATAGCTTGTGGCGATTCCGGGTCTCGCAGCATCAAATTTGATGGTTTAATGTCGCGGTGAATAATCTGACACCTGTGCAACTCCTCTAAAATTTCCACAGCTTGATACAGCCAGCTAAACACCCATTCCTGGGCGCATCCTTGAGGGTGCTCTTCCAGAATTTCTTCTAAAGTTTTGCCGTGAATCTTTTCCATTACCAAACAAGGCAAGCGCCTCGCTGCGGCATTTCTACCCTCTCCTGCAAAATTTTGTGTTTGGACGTGAAAATAGCCGTCCCCATCGACTCTCGGCACACCGGGATGCTGCAAAAATGCCAAAACCGAAGCTTCTTGCTCGAACAGTTTCAGCGCTTTCGGGGAAGTTTCGAGCAACACTTTCAGGACGCGATCTGTTTGAGTTTGTGCGTCCCAAACTGTGTAGATGGCTGCAAAACCGCCGGAACCGAGGACTTCTAGAGGTACGTAGCGATTGTTTAGCCGCAGCGGAGCTCCGCAACTGTGACAAAAATTGTTGCCCCAAGTCTGAGGGTAAGGCCTTGGGCAATCTGGATTGATGCAGTGGACGGCTTTTGAAGGGGGGTGAGGCACAACCAGAGTAAAAATGGGGCTAGATATCTATAGTAGACTTACGGGCAGCTAACGCAGAAACCCGGTTTTAAGCGAGGTTTAATTGCTGTCAGGACGGATTTTGGTTGGAAAAACCAGGTTGCTGCTGCACAAGTCCTGTCCATATTATGTGCTACGATGTCGATTTTTGACTTTGCCCTCTGAGAGTCAGTCGATTTGAGATTTTCGATTTGGGATTTTCGATTGTGGATTTTGGGAGAGTTGGCGCGATCGCAACAACCTCAGAAACCGGGTTTCTTGCTATATTTCTCGATACACCCAAATTTTTCTCAGAAACCCGGTTTCTCGCCTACCCACGTTTGGATTTTGGATTTTGGGAGAGTTGGCGCGATCGGGCTTTACAACCTCAGAAACCGGGTTTCTTGGTATCTTTCTCGTTCAGCACCAATTTTTCGTAGAAACCCGGTTTCTCGCCCCCCACGGGATTTTCGATTGAAGATTGTGCCAGAGTTGGCGCGATCGGGCTTTACAACCTCAGAAACCGGGTTTCTTGGTATCTTTCTCGTTCAGCACCAATTTTTCGTAGAAACCCGGTTTCTCGCCCCCCACGGGATTTTCGATTGAAGAATTGCATACTGCATTGCAGTTGAAGTCGATCGTCCACCACAAATTTAAGTATTTATAACTAATTTTTCCTCCCTCCAACCTAAAATTTACAATCTCAAATTTAATCGATCTCCACCATAAAATTCAGTATTTATGACCGATCTTTCCTGTTTCCTCAATCTCAAATCTCAAATCTCAAATCCAAAATCTCCTCGATCCCCAGCCTTTCCCCCTGCATCCTTGGCTACCCGCTTTTAATAAGATATGTTACGAATAGTGTCTAAATGTAAATAAAAATAAACAATACTTATGAAGATTAAAAGAATATTAAAATTTAAGGACGCCACTTTTTTGATATATTTCTAACAGCCTGCGATCGGGCAAAAAAATTAAGCGAATACTAGGAAGCGAGATATGGCTTACGCGCAAACCCAAACTCAATCAAAGGCTGGGTATAAAGCCGGAGTTCAAGACTATAAACTAACGTATTACACCCCGGACTACACGCCGAAAGATACAGATATTTTGGCAGCCTTCCGCGTCACACCGCAGCCAGGAGTTCCCCCAGAAGAAGCTGGAGCTGCTGTAGCCGCTGAATCTTCCACAGGTACGTGGACAACTGTTTGGACTGACCTGCTGACCGACCTCGACCGCTACAAAGGTCGCTGCTACGACATCGAGCCAGTTCCCAATGAAGACAACCAATACATCTGCTTCATCGCCTATCCTTTGGATTTGTTTGAAGAAGGTTCCGTCACCAACTTGCTGACCTCTTTGGTCGGTAACGTGTTCGGTTTCAAAGCTCTGCGCGCCCTGCGGTTGGAAGACCTGCGGATTCCCATTGCTTACTTGAAAACCTTCCAAGGCCCTCCTCACGGTATTACCGTTGAGCGGGACAAATTGAACAAGTACGGCCGTCCTTTGCTCGGCTGTACAATTAAGCCCAAATTGGGTCTGTCTGCTAAGAACTACGGCCGCGCCGTTTACGAAGTTCTGCGCGGCGGTTTGGACTTCACCAAAGACGACGAAAACATCAACTCGCAGCCGTTCATGCGCTGGCGCGATCGCTTCTTGTTCGTTCAAGAAGCTATTGAAAAAGCTCAAGCAGAAACCGGCGAAGTCAAGGGCCACTACCTCAACGTAACCGCCCCCACCTTTGAAGAAATGATGGAACGGGCTGAGTTCGCCAAAGAAATCAAAACCCCGATCATCATGCACGACTACCTCACCGGTGGTTTCACTGCAAACACCAGCTTGGCCAAATGGTGCCGTCGCAACGGTATTCTGTTGCACATTCACCGCGCCATGCACGCCGTGATCGATCGTCAAAAAAACCACGGTATCCACTTCCGCGTACTTGCCAAGTGCTTGCGGATGTCCGGCGGCGACCACCTGCACTCCGGTACAGTTGTCGGTAAACTCGAAGGCGAAAAAGGCATCACGATGGGCTTCGTAGACTTGATGCGCGAAGACCACATCGAACAAGACCGCAGCCGCGGTATTTACTTCACCCAAGATTGGGCCTCCATGCCCGGTGTCATGCCGGTTGCTTCTGGCGGTATCCACATTTGGCACATGCCCGCTTTGGTGGAAATCTTCGGCGACGACTCCTGCTTGCAGTTCGGCGGCGGCACCTTGGGCCACCCTTGGGGCAACGCACCTGGTGCAGCAGCTAACCGCGTTGCATTGGAAGCTTGCGTCCAAGCTCGCAACGAAGGCCGCAACTTGATGCGCGAAGGCGGAGACATCATTCGCGAAGCTTGCAAATGGAGCCCTGAATTGGCTGTTGCTTGCGAACTCTGGAAAGAAATCAAGTTTGAGTTCGAGGCAATGGATACCGTTTGATGATTTTGGGTTGCAGATTTTAGGTTTTAGGTCGCAAACTTGCTCTTAAGTCTTTATCTTTGAAGAAGATTTACAAGTAAGTTTGCATCTAAAATCTAAAATCCAAAATCTCAAATTTGAGGGAGCTGGGGTCAAAAATGGATCTCAAACAAGTTGCGAAAGACACCGCTAAGGTGCTGGCAAGTTACCTAACCTATCAATCCGTGCGGATTGTGGTCGCTCAGTTGAGCGAAACCAATCCTGCCCAAGCAATCTGGTTGAATGACTTTTCTACCAAGGGCAAAATCCAAGATGGAGAAGCTTATATTGACGAGCTGCTGAGGGAAAATCAAGATTTAGGATTTCGGATCATGACTGTGCGAGAATATCTGGCTCACGATGTGACGGAATTTTTGCCAGAAATGGTTTGTACTGGCATTCAACAGGCGAATATGGAACACAGACGCCAGCATTTAGAGCGAATTACGCAACTTAATTGGTCTGTTTCTACCAGTCATCCTGAAACATCAATAGATTCTGAACCGAATCTGGATAATTTGTCGAGTTAATCGATCGACCAAGTGCGATCGAACACACACCTTAGAGATACAAAAAATGAAGACTTTACCTAAAGAGCGTCGTTACGAAACTCTGTCCTATTTGCCCCCGCTGACAGACGCCCAAATTGCCAAGCAACTCCAATACATCCTGGATCAAGGCTACATTCCCGGCGTAGAATTCAACGAAAGTTCTGCTGCTGAAATGCGCTACTGGACTTTGTGGAAGTTGCCTTTGTTTGGTGCTCGCAGCGTCCAAGAAATCATGACTGAAATTCAAGCTTGCCGCCAAGAAAATCCTCAGTGCTACATCCGCGTCATGGGTTTTGACAACGTGAAGCAGTGCCAAGTGCTCAGCTTCATCGTCCACAAGCCTAACACCAGAGGCTACTAAAAATTTCATTACTCCTTATATTGTTCGGCGATTGAAATCGCTTCTTGTCAAACGAAGTCCGCCTGCGCGGACTGAAGAAATAAAGGGAGATTTGGTATAAGATTTGAGGTGGGGAATACTCCTTACCTCATTTTTTATAGCTTACAAATAGCCTTTAAAACTTGCAGCAACAAAATTGAAGGTTCGGGTTCCATCAAAGTCAAAAACGGCATTAGCTGATAGGTTGGGGGATTTCCTCTGCGGATATTAACAAACTGATAAAACTCTCCGCTAGTTGCCAGCCCCCAAATAGACTCTTGATATTCTAAACTTTTATAGGCGTAAGTTAGAAGTTGGGGCAAACCAGCGCGGGGAGCAATTAGACTATTTTTAGATTCTACTACTAAAATCCAAAATGGTATGTCAGCGGCAATTTGTTTCTCTTTATTGATTGCTAAAATGTCAAATCTGCCTGTAATCGTTGTGTCTTCATCTTCTATAGTTATGTTAGCAATGTCTTGTTCTAGACTCATCTTGATTGGGCGGCGGTAGAAGCCAGCCAATCGCATTAAGGGAAAGGTAGTTAGAGCTTGTACGAGTCCTTCAGAGACTCTTTCCACTGAGAGGTATTCGCGAAAATCGTTGCGAATTTGCACGAGTTCTAACTGTTCTATCTCTGTTAAGGATTCTAATGATAAAAAGGTTGTGTACGTGTCATTATTAAGCTGCTCTTGGAATTTAAAAAATTGACAGACTTCAGAGAGCGTTATATTTTTGGCGTTAATAGTTGTCATAGTTTGATAGTTGTTTAAGTTTTAGCTATAATTTTAACATAGAGATTGTGGTATCTTGATTTCTTAGTCCGCGCAGGCGGACTTCGTTTGACAAGACGCGATTTTAATCGCCGGGTGACAAATGGGATAACTACAAACCTAATCTATCTTCTCCATCACAATCCCATCAACTATTTCATAACCCCAATTAAAATGTCGATTTGCCAACTGCTGGGCCATGTCATATTCGCCCAAATTGCAGAGTTCAACTAACTTTTGATATCCCTCATCTCTTTCTCGCTGCAACCTTTCTCGCCGCAGTTGTTCCCGAGTTTCCTCCAAAGGATTTGGTCGCTCTTCCCCCAGGAGATTAATCTCGCTAATTCGTTTCATCTCTGCCTCCTAAAAAGGAATTGATTCGACTATTTCACCATCAACAATTTCATAACCCCATTCTGGGTTGGCAGCAATTTGTTTTTCAACTATACTGCGACCGAGAGGAGTTTGGTAAGCTTTTTGTAAAGAGGAAATACTGGGGATTTCGTCGGCGGTAGTCTGTTCTTGTGGTTCGAGTTTTGGCGGTTCGGCGATAGTTTCAGATGTCGATTGATTCAGGGCAAATTGCGGCGCGATCGCCCCCAATTTCCGCATTACGCTATCCTTGGTGATTTGCGGTTTTTCGTTGAAGGAAGAGGGCAGATATGGTGTGTCAACGCCCTGCAGTTTTGCTTTCAGCGCATCATCCGCAATACGATCGCACTTTCGCAAAAAACCCTCCCACAAATCCTTCCCCAACACCGGATTTCTCAAGTCAGCGCGGGCTTTAGACACTGCTGCTTCCAGCGGTTCGCCCTTGTGCGCGTAATACTGAATTCGCTCCTCTTCAAAGGCCGGATAAGGCACTTCCGGCTCAATTTCCCAATCCCGCTTAACTTTCTGACTTTCTCCCAAAGGAATTCCCGCGATAAATTCGTCCCAAAAAGTCGAAGTTAAGCCTTTTGTCATGCTGTCAATAATTTTAAAAGCCCATCCCGAAGGATTGCCAAATCCTAAATTGCGAACTCTGGCATATTCTTCTAAAGCCCGCTGAAAGTTGTGCAATTCTTC
The DNA here is from genome assembly GCF_015207285.1 of Tychonema sp. LEGE 07203. Classification (GTDB taxonomy): domain Bacteria; phylum Cyanobacteriota; class Cyanobacteriia; order Cyanobacteriales; family Microcoleaceae; genus Microcoleus. The sequence goes on from NZ_JADEXD010000077.1 coordinate 25,617, forward strand.
TTGGGAATTCCAAGGGCCGCTAAATTGGTAATTCGCGGTGACAGCAACCGCTATTTGCTGGCGCGGTTGTCCGAAATATTTGTCGGTTTTAACTGCACGCTGTGGGGGGGAAGTTTCGGATAATATTTCTACAGGGCGATTTGTGCGATCGCGAATTGGTTCTGTTATAGTCTCGGTGTGGTTGTTGGCAAAAAAGTTATTAAGTTTTTCCTCAAAAGCGTCAATATCCGCCCAGAGTTCTAGGGTGTCGGTGTGGGGATTTGTTGATTTTTCTTTCAAGAGCGATCGCACTTTTAGCAAGCGTCTCGCGATTTCTTGTTCTTCGGGACTTAAACCCGTGGCTTTTTCTATTTCGATGCTGTTAGTTTTCACCCATTCGCTAGAGTTGGAATGTTGCGCTTGCCATTGCAACAATTGGCAAAGAAAAATACTCGCACCAACTCCGCCGGTAATTTGGGCGAGTTTGGGATAGTAGATAGCGGGATTTCCTAAATTTCCTAAAAATATTCCTATTTTCATTTTGTAAATTCCTAATTCCCTTGCATCGTAGGTGCCCGTCGGCGCACCGAAAACTCGACTCAACTAAGATTGAGAAACTTAAGATTTTCTTTAAGCTTCTGTCTGTTCCAGACAGAATAAAGATTCTAGAGTAAAAACGGGGATCGCATATTCGATCGCCTGATTGACAGAACTGAGTTAAACGTAATAATAAATTATTTAGTGTACAAATCCTCCCAAAATGAATCCAGAACGCCAAGAGGCTTATTTGAACTTAATCGAGCGAGTGCTCACCTGTCCCAACGGTCAAGAACCAGAGGTTTTGAGTTCGTGTTCCGATTTAATTGATGCGGGGTTTGTGCAGATGCTAATCCAAATATCGGCTTCAATGGCCCGGGAAGGTGACGAAGATACTGCCAATTTTTTAGTGCAACTTGCTCGTTTGCTGGGGAAATCTTTGGGCTTGTCGCCGGATTTAGTGCCGGCTGGGTACAGCAGCGCACAGGGATAGATAAAAGTCCGCGCGACGCAGCCATCCCTCTTCATAATCGCCTCGTTTTTTTTCAGGAAATCGAGGCGATTTTTACTGCATCAATGGCTTTACAGTTTATATTCCAGAGGCTCGCAAAAATCATTTACTCCAGTTTTAAATACGTAAATAATTACTGATGTCAGCAAGATTTTGGGGCAAATTTTGGCAGCGACTAAATCTCTAAATGCTGCATTCAATTGTCCGTTTGTCAACTCTTCTTTAACCTCAGATTTGCAGATAGCAACGCGGCATCTTTTGGCCAATCCGTCCAGCCACTTTTCCGAAATGTTCGGTTCTTGTCCGGCTTGAATTGCCAGAGATATTGCTGCATCTTCGATGTTCCCCTCGCAATCTTCGATTTCGTCGAGGGCTTTTAGGGCTTCGGGATATTCGGCTAATTGCGATCGAAATTGGGCAATTTCTTGTGAAGTAATAATCACCATAAAATTTTCCTGTGTTCTCAGGTGGCGGATGAGTTTAGCAGTTAAACTCTAGATTATAGCATTTTTTTGATTGATGTTGAGATTGGGCGATCGAACTTAATTACATTGTCAACTGAGATTTGGCACTTCGCAATAGTCCGAATCGGCTTTTAACCCCAGTCGGAAAGCGAAAGTCCTCCCTGGGAGGACTGATGTTAAAATTGATTTATTTCGTCTGTCATTACGAAAGTCGTGAAGCAATATCAGAGAGCAGGCAATAAATTTGTCATTGACAGAAAGCGGCGCTAAAATAGGTTTGCAGGACTCATATTTTTCGGGAGTTAGGAAAAATGACAACCGTTACTTTAAACTTAGATACTGTAGAACTAACAGACGAACAGTTTTACCGTTTGTGTCAGAAGAATCGAGATTGGCAATTTGAACGGACTGCTAAAGGAGAAATTATCATTATGTCACCAGTAGGCGGAGTCAGCGGCAATCGAGAAGCCGATTTAATTGGCTTAGTTTGGATGTGGAATCAACGAACGCAGCTAGGGAGAGTGTTTAGTTCTTCAACTATTTTTCGGCTGCCAAATAATGGAGACAGATCCCCTGATGCGGCTTGGGTTAGCTTGGAAAGATGGTCGGCTTTAACAGATGAACAAAGGGAGAAGTTTCCGCCGATTTGTCCTGATTTTGTGATAGAATTGCGGTCTCGCACAGATGCGCTGCGGCCGCTTCAGGAGAAAATGCAGGAATATCTCAACAGCGGTTTGCGTTTGGGTTGGCTGATTAATCCTCAAGACGAACAAGTGGAAATTTATCGTCCCAATCGCGAAGTAGAAATTATACAATTTCCTGTGAGTTTATCGGGGGAAGATGTGTTGCCGGGATTTGTGTTGAATTTGCCCATTTGAATAGCGATTGGAATCGGCGATTGAAATTAGGGCAACCACGGGGGGATTGCCCCTACGGAAGATTAAATTTTTACGGTTTCCAATGGGATTTTTTTCGGACAAATATCATCGTCGTACCAACCAGTCAAAGCCACCGCCAAAGCATCCGCCGCATCGTCCGGTTTCGGAATATAAGCCAACTCTAACTCCCGCGCTACGGCCTCTTGTACTTCAGATTTATCCGCATTACCGCGCCCAGTTAATGCTTTTTTAACTTGCGCTGGGGTAAACTCGAACAGCGGCACTCCACACTGCGCTAATACTAGCGTCAAAACGCCCCGCGCTTGGGCTACGAGTATGGTATTTCCCATTTTGTAAAAGAACAGTTTTTCAGCAATTGCCAAATCTGGTTTTATTTGTTCGATTACCTCGTGCAAATCATCATAAATTGTTTTCAATCGCTGTCCCATTTCCTGTTTGGGCGTTGTTTTAATTACGCCGCAATCAATCATGGAAATGCTGTTTTCATCTTGTTTTCCGGGGACAATTTGATAGGAAATTGCGCCGTAGCCGAGGCTGGCTAAGCCGGGATCTAATCCTAAAATTCGTTTTTCCATTGCAGAAATTAGTAATTGGAAATGGGGAATGAGACATTAAAAATTTGGGAAATGTTTCATCACCACCAATTACCAATTACCAATTATTAATTATCCCTCAGTTGTTTCTAGGCCGAATACTCGATCGAACACTTTGGTCACTTTATAGCCCGAATCGATCGATTCTAGCGGGTCTTTCCGCAATCGGTGCCGCAAACACAGGGTCATCACCCGGCGAATATCGTCTACAGTGACCTCTGTGCGACATTCTAGGGCGGTGAAAGCTTTGGCGGCCCGATTTGTGACTAAATCGCCCCGCAGCCCGTCTACGTCCAATTCGGCGCAGACTTGGGAGATTTTTACTCGCAAATCTCGATCGATAGTTACGGATTTTAGCCTTTCCTGGGCTTCCACCAATTTCTGCTGCATATCGTCTTGTTGGTGCTGATATTTGCCGAGAAACTCTGAGGGATTTTGGTCAAAACTCGATCGCTGTTCGACAATTTCTACTCTTAAATTCGGGTCTTTGACAGTCCGAATTTCGGCGTGCATTCCAAATCTGTCGAGCAATTGCGGCCGCAGTTCTCCTTCTTCTGGATTCCCGGAACCGATTAAAATAAACTTAGCCGGGTGGCGGATCGAAATGCCTTCTCTTTCGACAGTATTCCAGCCGCTGGCGGCGGAGTCGAGCAAAACATCGACTAAATGATCGTCGAGCAAATTGACTTCATCGACGTAAAGAATGCCGCGGTTAGCTTTGGCTAACAGGCCTGGTTCAAAAGCTTTAACTCCTTCGGCCAAAGCTTTCTCGATGTCGATCGTACCGCAAACTCGGTCTTCGGTAGCGCCGAGCGGCAAGTCTACCATTTGGACTTTTTTGCGGGCGATCGGCATTGTACCGTGATGCAAAGTGCGATCGCGCACCTCATCGCTCATAAAATCTGGATCGGTGGGATGACTGTTAAAAGGATCGTCAGCCACCACCTCAATTTCTGGCAGCAAGTCAGCGAGGGCGCGGATTGTGGTAGATTTGCCCGTACCGCGATCGCCCATAATCATCACTCCGCCAATTTTCGGATCGATGACATTCAACAGCAGCGCCAGTTTCATCTCCTCCTGGCCAACAATTGCAGTGAAGGGAAAAACAGCGCGGCGGGCTGGGGTAGCGGTAACGGTTGGCAGAGCGCCCGCATTTACGTTATTGCTGACTTCGGCAGTAGGACTCACAATAAATTCTTTACTCTAATGACAGTCCTCTATTGTGACATACAGCGGGACATTAGTCGATCGACTATTTCTGAGTTCGAGAACGCGCCAACTCTAAAACCTGTTGCTGGCGTTGATTTGAAAAACGTTCAACCGTCGCAGCTAATAGCTCAGATACAGACAACTAACGCCTTTTTATTGCCTTCCAAAAAACTAAAAATTGCTCTGGCGATAGAGTACACAAAGCTATCATTTCGCCGGAGCGATCGCTACATTCTACCTCATAAGTTCCATCATCATAACAATCAACAATTGCCCCTCTAATACCTACTTGCAAATTTGTTTCGGGCAATTTCACTAATAGACCTCTTGCAAAATTCCTTTTAATCAAATTTTGGGA
>NZ_JADEXD010000078.1 GCF_015207285.1 Tychonema sp. LEGE 07203
TAATTCAATCAAAAAATGATTATACGATAGCGCTCAAAGGCAATCAAAAAAAACTCTTAAAAGCTGCTTGAAAAATTAGCGAGACTCACCCACCGAATAGCGAGAATCAAACAGTAGATATTAGCCAGGGTCGTCAGATAGTAAGAAAGGTATCTGTCTTTAATATTGAGTCTTTAAATACTGCTGAATTTAACTTATCAGAGTGGAGCAATATTAGCAGCTTAATTAAAGTAGAAAGAAGTGGAACTCGCGGTCGAAAGGATTACGAGCATGAAGCTTATTACATCAGCAGTTTATCTGCCGATGCAGAAAAAATTTCGTCAAAAATCCGGGGACATTGGTTAATTGAAAATCAATTACATTGGGTAAAGGATGTAATATTTCAAGAAGACATATGGCCAAGACATGATTATAAAGCCGTCACTAATTTATCAATCTTAAGTACGATATCAATGAATATTTACCGATTATTAGGCTTTCGATCGGTAAAAGCTGGACAACGATGGTTGTGCTCGAGCTGATCCAATCTGATACTTATCTTCGCTTGAACTTGATATTTAACCTGTTGGCGAAGGCTATAATTTAAAACATCCGCTCCTCCAAACCGTTGATAGGCAAGGCAAACGGTTAATTTTAATGTTAAATATTATCGAGGAATGAGCGAGCACAAAAATACGGGCGCTCGCCAAATATACTGATGTCCCATTCTCAAATTTTAGCGCAGCTAAAATTTGAGAATGAAACCGCCCTGCCCGCGGGGGGCTAAGACTTCGTCCATAGCACATATGAAAGAAAAATGGTATTATCCTGTCGCAGGTGCGATCGATATTTCCGATCTCGGCGGTTGGCGATCTGATAACCCCGGCTTTTAAGCTAAGTTAGAATGGCAAATTTCTACCACTGTGCAAAATCATGCCATCAGCAGTACCAGTTAGAATCGTAATCACAACCCCAACCCCCACCGGTACGAGTCCCGGAGGGGCTGCTAACGCCCGCAACGGCACCAGCGGCCCCGACTCCCTCACGGGTACTGCAGGCGCTGATTTGATATTCGGTTTGGGTGGGCCCGACAGCATTTTCGGCTTGGGGGGAAACGATTCCCTCTACGGCGGCGACGGCGACGACTCAATTCTGGGCGATGCCGGCAATGATTTGCTGTTCGGCGGTGCAGCCCGCGACAGCGTTTTGAGCGGCGTTGGCGACGATACTGTCTACGGCGGCAAAGGTTCTGACTCGGTAAGCGGTGACGACGGCAATGATTTGCTTTTTGGCAACCAAGACAGCGATAGTTTGTTGGGCGGCGCGGGGGATGATACGCTGTTTGGCGGTGCGGGGAACGACTCGCTGTTTGGCGGCCTCGGTGATGATTGCTTGTCGGGCGATCGCGGCAGAGATACTTTGACTGGCGGCGCTGGAAATGATACTTTTGCGATCGGGCGATCGGCAGATAACGATCTCATTACCGATTTTACTGTTGGTACCGATAAAATTCGCTTGAGAGCAGACCTCACCTTTGGCCAACTCAACATTTTCGCCGGGGCAGGAACTTCGCCCAGTACAATTATTCAGCTTACAAGCAGCAAAGAAATTCTCGCTACTGTATTGGGAGTTACTATCTCTCGCACGGACTTTATTTTTTAATTAACAGTTGGCTGTTGGCTGTTGGCTGTTGGCTGTTGGCAGTTGGCTGTTGGCTATTGGCTGTTGGAATTAGCTAATAACAACTAACAACTAACAACTAACAACTAACAACTAACAACTAACAACTAACAACTAACAACTAACAAATGACAAATGACTACTAACAACTAACAAATGACTACTGACGGTTTTCTCAATCTCCACAAACCTGCGGGCATGACATCTCACGACTGCGTGGGGCGAGTGCGCCGACTATTGCAACTCAAGCGAGTTGGACACGGAGGAACCCTCGATCCGGCCGTGACTGGCGTTTTGCCGATCGCCCTGGGGAAAGCAACCAGATTGCTGCAATTTCTCCAACACAACAAAGCTTACCGAGGTACGATTCGGTTTGGCTTAACAACCGCTACGGACGATTTAGAAGGAGAAATTATCCGTTCTCAACCGGTGCCGGAGTTGACTTTAGAAAAAGTGCAAGCCGCACTGCCCAACTTCCTCGGAAAAATAGAGCAATTGCCGCCGAATTTTAGTGCGGTTCAGGTGGGAGGAAAACGCCTTTACGAGTTAGCTAGAAAAGGCGAAAATGTGGAAGTTGCTGCTAGAAATGTTGAGGTTTTTCGGCTGGAAATCTTGGATTGGCGGCCGGGGGATTTTCCTGAATTGGATTTGTCGATCGCCTGCGGGGCGGGTACTTACATTCGGGCGCTCGCCAGGGATTTGGGCGCACTGTTGAATGCAGGCGGTACTTTGGCTTGTTTGACTCGTACCGAAAGCAGCGGTTTCTCGATCGACCAAAGCCTCAGTTTTGCAGAATTGGAACAGCAATTGCAGGAGAATACATTCTGCCCGATTTTGCCAGCGCAGGTTTTGGGACATCTAGGCGCGATCGTCCTTTCTCCTGAATATACCAAACGCTGGTTTCAAGGACAGCGCCTCCCCATTCCCGAAACGCCGGTAGAGGGGAACCAGAAAACTAGCAGCAATCTTCCCGAAAACTTAATAGCCCAACCTCCCTATCCCTTGCAAGTTTACGATCGAGATGGTAAATTTTTAGGTATCGGTCAAGTCGCTTCCTCAGAAACAAGTACCATATTGTCTCCTCAAATTGTACTTTAGCTATCAAAGAGGTAAAAATGAAAATAGGTATAATTGGCGCGGGAAATGTTAGCCGAACTCTGGGACGCATTTTAACTCAAAAAGGTCACTCGATTGTATTTGGTGTCACAAATCCGCAGAGTGCAAAAAGGCAGTCTGCTGTAGCTTCTACAAAAGGCAATGCGCGCGCGGCTAGCGTTGGAGAAGCTGCTAGTCACAGTCAATTTTTGATTTTAGCAACGCCTTGAAATGGCACGCAAAAGGCGATCGCCCCTGCGGGAGATTTGACTGGAAAAATTATTATTGACGCTACTAACCCGATCGCTCTGACACCCGCTGGAATGGCTGCAAAACTGACATTCGGACACACAACTTCGGCGGCAGAAGAAATTGCCAAAGGGGCGATTGGATCGCAAATTGTGAAAGCTTTTAACAACCTTGGCGCAAGCTATTTTAAAAATTTGCATTTGGGTTGGCAAACAGCAACTGCTTTTATTTGCGGAGACAGTCTTGATGCAAAGAAAATTGTCACCAATCTCGCGCCAGACATCGGATTTGAAGTTGCAGGTGCCGCAAAAATCGAGCAATATCGATTGCTGGAATCCCTGGGGATGCTGTGGATCGACCTAGCTTTTACCAGCTAGGGGACAAGATTTTGCGATTATTAATTTAATTCAGCGCTGAGGTAAAAATTGTGAAGTTATTGCTAATCGGATTAATCCGAGGCTACAAAATGGGGATTTCTCCTTACTTGCCCAACGCCTGCAGATTTCAGCCCACTTGTTCGGAATACGCGATCGAAGCAATAGAAAGATTTGGGGCGGCCCGCGGCGGCTCAATGGCCGTTAAGCGGATTTTGCGCTGTCATCCATTTCATCCAGGGGGTTACGATCCAGTACCTCCCAAAAATAATGAGGAGAATTAGTTATTACTCACCAGCAAAATTTAGCTATTAATTAATCGTGCAAATAGGCTTTGCACCCTCACGGCTAACACTCCCTAGGGGAATCATACCTTTGGAAATTTGAAATTTGAGCATTGGGAATGCCTGATGAATTAAGGGTTTCGATCGCGGGCTTCGGCAATTGCATTATTTTGAGGAACTGGTATCATATCGTTTCCGCTGGCATCGCTCTTGTTCAAACAGTCAAGAGTCAACAGCTAACCATCACCTGACGGTGCAAGGGCAATTAATATCACTACCCGATCGGCTTAAAGTCGCAGCATTAAGTGTTTTTTTTGAGCAAAATTCAGTAATATTACTGTTTTTTTCCACAACTGGGCAGCTATATAATAATAGAAACAGAGTACAGGGGATGCGAGTGAATATGTCTGCGACCGCAATCGGGTACAAAATGTTGTCTCATACTCTGGCAGTCCTCGGCCAGAAACAAGCAACGGGAAAACTGCTTTTAGAGCAAGGGGAACAACAGTGGCAACTTTACTTTTTTCGGGGTAGTTTGGTTTATGCCACAGGAGGAGCGCACAGGGCGAGACGCTGGTACAGGGCGATCGGGGAACACTGTCGCAACTTTCAAGTCGATCTCAGAGACTTAGATGCTGGCGAACTGTGGGAATATCAACTGCTTCAACGAGGAATAGCAGCCAGCGAAATGAGTTTGGAACAAGCTAAGGCGATCGTCCAAAGCAGCGTTTCTGAAGTCTTCTTTGCTCTGATAGGTCAATCGGGTTTGCGCCGGGAGTGGCGCCCATCCTCAAAATATTTTTCTAAAGTTATCTCTTCTTTGATGCTCTCTTCAACCGAAGTAGAGCAAATTCTGTGTTCTACAGAACAGATTTGGCAAAAATGGAAAGCAATGGGTTTGTGGCTCGTAGATCCAGAACAAGCACCGCTGTTAAAAACCTCGGCCCAATTGTATAAAGATAGATTTAGTTCTAATTCTTTGATAGCTTTGGCTAACGTATTCAATGGCGAGAATACTCTTTGGGATATTGCATTTAAGAAAAAGCAGTGCGTGACAGTGGCAACTCGCGCTTTAGTTAATTACATCAAGCAGGGTTTAGTAAATTTCCGTACAGTACCAGACTTGCCTTCGCCGATAGAACAGTGGCGTCTTGCAGCAGCGATCGCCCGCCCGGGTCGCCCTTTGATTGCTTGTATCGATGACAGTGCCACAGTATGCGAATTTTTAGAGCAAATTTTATTGCCCGCAGGCTATCGAGTCCTAAAAATTCAAGATCCGATGCAGGGAGTGGGCATCCTCGCCAAACACAAGCCTGGTTTAATTTTTATGGACTTGGTGATGCCGAAGACAACCGGCTTTGCTTTGTGCAATTTTTTGCGAAAAACACCGGCTTTTCGGGAAACTCCGATCGTATTTTTGACCGGTCAAGACAGTATAATTGACCGCACGCGAGCGAAATTGACAGGTGCTTCCGATTTCTTGAGCAAGCCGGCCAATCCGCAACAGGTATTGCAAATAGCTGATAAATACTTGAAGGTAAAAGGCGATCGCAGCCCTTTAACCACTCGCCACCACGACTTATTAAATTTACACCAACTTACCTTAGCAAATTCTTGAGCCGAAATTATGCTGGCAAAACCTCACTTATCGGGTGCTTGAGCCTCCAGTTCACCCGATAAGTATTGTACAATCAAGACCCCACCGGATTTTACCAATCTTGTAGGGGGCTGCTGCATGGTTTTTTTTGATTTCAAAGCCCGAGCTTTCCTAAACCAGCTAAGCGCGTATTGATTCTAATATTAGTTCCAGCCAGTTCACAAACAGAATGCAATTGCAGGCAACATCCAAGGCAGACGGCTATCAGTCATTTCCAGTTTTTTAAACTAAAATCTAAAATCTAAAATCTAAAATGCTATAATCCATCAAACTCAATCTTAATTATGAGCGATCGAACCCCGCAGGTAAGTGTGGTGATTCCGGCTTACAACTGCGCCGCTTACATCTGCCAAGCCGTAGATAGCGTGCTGCACCAAACCTATACAGACTGGGAAATTATTGTAGTAGACGACGGCTCCCGAGACGAAACCAGATTAATTTTAGAGCAATATGGCGATCGAATTCGCTACATTCACCAACAAAATCAAGGAGTTTCCGTTGCCAGAAACCGCGGCATCGAGCTAGCTCGAGGAGAATTCATCGCCTTTCTCGATGCTGATGACTACTTCTTCCCCAACAAAATAGCAGCACAAATCGCTGTATTTGCAGCGCAACCAAATCTAGGAATAGTCCACAGCGGCTGGCGTCAAGTCAACAGTACAGGCGAACCCATAAAAGATGTAAAACCCTGGCAAAAAGTCCCTAAATTAAACTTAGAAATGTGGCTGCGGTGGAAACCAGTATTACCCAGCGCGATGGTATTTCGCCGCCATTGGTTAGAGCGCGCCGGCGGATTTGATCCTCGATTTCCCCCAGCGGAAGATACAGATTTAGTGCTACGTTTAGCCTTAATGGGATGCGAAGCAGATTGGCTGCAGCAAGTAACCGTTTGCTACCGCCAGCACGAACAAAGCGCCATGTACAAAGGTTTACCCCAGGCTAAATCCCTAGCCGCCGTCACGGACAATTTTTTTTCCCGCCCAGAATTGCCAGATAAAATACGTTTGTTGGAAAAGCAAATCAAGTACAGTACCTTCGTTTGGATTGCTTGGTATTTGCACCGCACCGGTCATGCTGTTGAGATGGTAGAGTTTTTGCAGCGTTCGTGGAATTACACGCCTTATTTGCCTGTGGAAACAGTAATTAATTGGGCAGAGTGTTTCGCCGAATTTTCGCAGGATGCAGGAAATGAATTGGATGCGGATTTATTAGCTCAATCTCCAGAGTGGCAGCAGTTAATGCAGTGGACAATGCTCGCGCTCTAATTGGGATTTAAATTTTATGTCAACAAACAATCGGAATAGTAAATTGACAGTTAACAGTTAACTGTTAACTGTTAACTGTTAACTGTTAACATCATGTATGAGTGTTGCCGGAATTGATATGACACACCAGGGCGGGTGAAACCAAGTTTTTCACCGTTGTTAAAGACTAAGAGCCAATATTTGTTTCAACAGTCAACTGTGGAAGATTTCTGTTAGTTAACTGCCTTGATATCCTGCCACCAAACATAGACATAAGGCCACATTAATGTCCGATCGTCTAGCTTCACTTTCACTTCATAACGATGTATATGCGTGAGTTTGCCAGTTTTACCATTCAAATACAATTGTTGGGGATTGTCGGTGATAATTTCTACCCTTTGATTCAACAGCGGCTGCATCTGCTTTGAAGAACCCTGAAACGGATTTTTGCCTCTGAGCATATAGCCACCAATCAAAGATAAGTACATTGAAGCTAGGAAAAATACCGTACACAAAACCACAATTAACAGTGTTTTTTGTTGCGAAAAATTGGTGTAAATACTCGCAACTCCTACTACCATAGTTCCGCCAAACAAAAAACTTGGCAGTAACAGCCCATCTCCCAGAAACACGCTACCAAAAAATATTAGTACGAGCTGACAAGCAAATAATGCAGCCACCCAACTCCACCCAGTTAGCAACGATGAAGACAGGAACCAATTCATTGCTACAATCAGGGCGATCGCAATTCCTATGGCCCAAACCGATACCCCAGAATCGTAATATCTGACAGGAAGAACTACATAAAAGAATGTAGCATAAGCAAAACCCGCCAAAGCTAAAGCCAATCCACTAATTATTTCGTTCCACTTCAACATTGTTAAAAGAGTGGCACTGTCGATTACTTAGGGTCGATCGACTTAACAAATTGTTGCACGGGCGGAGGCAGAGCCGGCACAAAAATCTTTCTAAAACCCCTAACATCAAATACTCGCCACAAAATACCCACCGCTACCGTCAAGAAAAATAACGCTCCCAAAAAATTGAACGCACCAGACAAAAAACCGCCGTTCCTTTTTTTCGGAGGTGTAATATGTTTCATCCGATATACAGCAGGCTCGTAATCTTTGGATTCCTCCCGAGGACGCCGCGGTGTTTTGGGGCGCGAAGTCGCGCTGCGGTTTCCAGTGAAACCCGTGCTGTGAGTTTTAGTAAAAGTGCTCGGTGAGTTTAACTCAGAAGCGCCGCGCATCCCCGTTAACTTGCTAGTAGAAGTTCCCGTTTTACCGACAGCAGCATCCTGAATTCTGCTGTTAGAGCGCTGAGTCGATTGGCGATCGGCGAGGGAGCGCATCAAACTTTGCAATTGCTGAGTTGCCGCCGGAGGGCGTTCGGCTTTCCTAGCCCAATTTAACAGCATAGCCCCGGTAATTCCGCAGAGATTCTCGGCCCCCACAGAAGCCAGCCGCTTCAACAGAGGCTGGCTGTTAGACACAAAAATCACCAATGCCTCCGGGTGTTCCTGAGCCAAACCGTAAACGCACTGAGCCGTCGCCACCACGAGCATTGCTTGCTTGCTTTGATTTTTGATCGAAGGCTCCAGAGCGCGGTGCGTTTCTTGAGCGTCAGTTGCAATCCAGCCACTTTCGGCAAAAAAGCGCATAAATTCCCTAGCGATTTGCTCGATGGCCGGTTCCACCGCTTGGTCGGTGAGACGATCTATTTCGTCGTACACTACTTCCGGGATATAGCAAGTTCCCACCTTGGCATATTCTTGCCACACTTGGGTTCTGCCAGCCATCAAAACATCTGCATCAAAAGTTACCAATACAGGAGGAAGTTGATTAGCCATGACTTTATCCTAGATGTTCAGTTGACACTCCCCGCTTTTTGATAGTCGGGGATGATTAATTGTGCGAATGTCCTTTAAGTGCTATGTCCTTGCGGCAGTTCTTAAACCTTTCAACCGTACAGCAGTACCAATTGCTCAGCCTAATTCACAGTCACCCCAGAGGGACTATCTCCAACAGCTTACTAGGATACAAGCCTAGAATTTGCGTGTGTTCCACCCTGCTGAATTGATTTCAACCAAATTATGTATTTTTTGATACCTATCGGGGGTTAATTTTCTCGTTGTTTTAAGAGTTTTCGCGGCACTGTACCCAATTTTTACACAAAAGTGTGTCTTAACAGTTTCCCGATGGTGATGGAGTTTAACCTTGGCACATCTATCTTAATACAAAGCCGACTGCTGAAGAAGCTGTAGGTATTTGTACAAAAGATGGGATGTTTTACCCAATATTGCTTGTTGCCTTTGTGCTTGGTTTCATCCGAAAACCACAGTGCCAATAGGTATTGAATGCAGCCGTCAACAGCTAATATTGCAGCTCGGTTAACTGCATCTGGCATTTGTCGGTTACGCTTCTCGATATCGAAAATGGCATTAGTTCCCGATTCCCAGACGGCCTGCCAAAGCCGGAGTCAGCGGTAACAGCGCAGCAACCATCAAAAACAAAGCTAGCAAACCTAAAGCTGCGCGAGCGTCGTCAGGCTCAGTCAGTTCGTTGAGGCTCGGCCGCTCCAGATTCCGCTGTAAAATTAGAATCACGATCGCCCAATATAGAGCCAAGGGATTGACTAAAGAAGCGATCGCCAGCACCACAAACGTCGCCAAAGTCGCGCGACTGGCAGTTTTGCGGCCGTAGATTGCTTGCACAATTCTACCCCCGTCCAACTGTCCCGCCGGCATCAAATTAATCGCCGTGATTACCAAGCCCAACCAACCGATAACTACCAGCGGGTGAACATCAACAATCGGCTGCTGCAAGGCAGAACCCAAAACCACTTTTGTCAAAGCTCCCACCAAAACCGAACCTTTGAAATATTCTGCGGGAACTTGAAACAAACTGCCGGGGTGAGAAAGCAGCAAACCCGTTACCAACATTAGGAGAGAAACTATTCCCCCAGCGGCTGCTCCGGCAAAAGCGATGTCAAACAAAACTTTACGGTTGGGCAGCAGCGACTCAAAACGATCGATCGCCCCAAAACAACCAATCTGCAAAGTTGGTATAAAAAACGGCCAGCTCAAGCGAATTTTGTACCGATTTGCCACCACTCGGCGAGCAATTTCGCCAGAGCCTAAAACCGCCCAAATTCCCGCCGCTATCGGCAGAACTTCTAAGTATCGATCCGGCGAGTTAAAGAAATCGAAACCGAGCAGCAAACCGCCTGTTTCCAAGCTAGTAGCAATTGTTGCCAGCAGCAGCACGACTGCTAGGATTTTTTGAGATACGGTTGTTGGCTGCGGGTCGTTTGTGCTCGGCAAGATAATAACTACCGGCTTGTCGTCCTGATTATCTACTAAGAATAGGCGGTAGCGATCGTTTAATCTTTCTTCCAAACTTGCGGTCAAACGCGAGTGTACTTGTTCCGCGTCTCCCCGAAGATTCCCTTTCAAGATCACCCCATCTTGATAGGGAATTGTTTCTGTGGCAAAGAAAGTATCGATGCCAAAGATGCTTTTAATTGCCTTGAGGTCTTCTGCTGGCACCGGAATTATTTCTAATTCATTAGTTGCAGGTGGCGGTGTCACTGTGTTAGCGGTTTTTTCGGCTGAGTCCGGCTGCGAGTCAGGGGGAAAGAAACTATCGCTTTGGGACTTTGCTTCAGCAGCATCGCGCGACTTTGGCGCTGCGTCCGAGGCAGCTTGACGCAATTGTCGGCCCAGATAAATGTACAATCCTGTGGATGCCACCAGCAGCAACAACACTGCTACTAGATTGAGGTAAATCCCGGCGGCGAACAAACTAAAGAACAGCAGCCAAGGACTCATCAGCGCCACTGACTGCAACCAAGCCAAAATTCCCAGTTTGCCAAAGGGTCTGGCACGATAAAATCCCCAACCCAGAATTCCCGCAGCAACCAATAGGAGTGCAATTGTTGCCGTATTTTCCGATGCCGTTATCGGCATTTCGGTTGCTTGCGCCAATACCGGCTTTAATCTGCCGATCGCGCTGCGGTCGAGTAATAGGATTAAATTTTGGGAAATATGAAATATATTTGCTGGGAACATTATCCAAACCTGTCGGAAACTAGCCTGATTACTAAGGATAACCCCTGATGGCTACTCGGCCCACAACTGGCGGCTGCTGCTGTTTGAATATTGCAGGCGATCGGGTATTGACACAATAGACTTTTTATGATTATATCTCACCGACGGCGATCGATATCGGCCCAGAGGGGCAGTGCAGATCGGGCAGCGGGAAGATTGGTCGCGGTTGGGCAGGCGGGGCTTTGTTAGAGATTTGAGTTGGTTTCGGATGCCCGAATCGGGAACAAAGGCAAAAAAAATAAGGTTTGAGCCGCTCTCTCCCTTGCGGTAAAAAACGGCTCAAAGTGTTGACATTATTAGGTTTGTGTAATTAACCTGAAACCCTTAACGGACAAGAGAATTGTCAAGCGGAGAGGGTGGGATTTGAACCCACGGAACCTTTCGGTTCACCTGATTTCAAGTCAGGCGCGATCGACCACTCTGCCACCTCTCCGGGCGCATAAATTTTATCATACCAGTAGTTGTCTCTAACTACAAATAGCTGCAGATTCAGCGCGCCGATAAAGAATTTCTTCTAAAGCTACCGCCAAATCTTCCCCCAGCCAAACCAGAGACGCTTCCGACACTGTTCCATTTTCCAGCAGCACGATCGAGAAATTCCGCAGTTTCGAGCAGTCTCTCTCCACAATTCGCGGTACGCTGGCGGCATTCAAATAAACTGTTCCCTCGGCACTCACCTTCACCGACTTCCGCAACTCGTGCTTGGTGTGCCGCAGTTTGTGGTGCATATGACCAAAAGTTACCAGAGGTACGTGCTTCCCCGAACTGCGAGTTCGATCGATCGCCTCAGCAAAATCCGGGTCTCCCCAATCTCCTCCCAGCGGCTTCCAATCTCGCCCGCAGGGGTCGCCCGGAGCCTCTCCCAGCCCCGTCGGGCCCGTGTGACCCAAAAAAATCACATTTTCGCAGTCAGCATCCGCCGCAGCTCCTGCAATGCGTCTGGCCGACTCCTCAAAACTTTCTACCCCAAACCATTCCGAGTAAAAATCGTTGTACCTCCACTCCGAACCCCCCCAAGTAAACGGGCGGCTTCCCACCACAGTTAGGCCCAATTCGGGAAAATCTCGCTTGCTGTAACCGACGTGGGCTTCTCCCATTAAATCTAACTGCTGTTTTACCCAATTTTCTTTCTGGCGATCGTAGGGACACTGGCTTCTGCCCCACTCGGTTGCCGTGTACCAAGCGTCGTGGTTTCCAAACACCGCAGCTTTCGGAATGTCCAATTGGGCGATCGCCCGCACCACATCCACCGACTCGTTCCCAAAATCCCCCACAAACAATACCAAATCAACGCCTAGGCGCTTCAAAGCCTCGCCGTCTTCAGGTTCCCACCGATCGTGAACGTCCCCCACAACCGCAATTTTGATTGCCTTAGTCTCATTCATTTGATTTGCTACGTTCGATCGAGCCTTTACCGATAAAAAATCTCTACTACACTCACCAATTTTTGGCAAATCCAGCCTTGACTAATTATACAGCGCAGCCTCCCTCAGAGGATTGTAGATTTTAGATTCTAGATTCTAGGTTTTCTCAACATCTGCAAATTTTACTCCCCATCGCCAAAATTCTCTCCCCGTTTGACATTAAATTTGACATTAAAAGCGATCGCCCTGAATTCAAGCCCGTCAATCATCCACAGCAACGGCATCACACTCAAACGTCACGACAGCACCCCTAGACTGCATCATTCCTCCTAATCTGGTTCCGCCTCCACTTCCTCATCTTCAATTACAAATTCGCTGATGTAATCTCGCACGACACGCTCGAAGAACAGGGGAGCAGGTAAACTAGACCAGTCGCTGTAATGGCCGAAACCATAGCGCAGAGATTCTAAAAGCGCAGCAAGGCGATCTGGATCGTCATTTTCCTGTCGCAAAGTAACAACAATTTCAAGGGGATTAGGAGTTGGCCATTGTCCTGTAAATGGGAGATAAGTTCCGAGATGGTGCAATTCTAACCCAGCTTTGTTATAAACTTTGCCTTGAGAACCATCAGATTTTTTAACAGGAGTGTTGATTTCTATCGATCGATAGCAACTTTGACCGCGTTTTTTTCCGGGCTTGTTATTTCTTACAGATAGATAAGCAACACAACCAGTTTGATTGATTTCGCTGTTTTGATTAGTTGGAGTCAGCCGAAATAACTTCATGGCACTGGAGGCAGAGGGAGTTTCAAAGGTTGAAGTTAGTTCTTCTTTTGTTCGCGGATCTTCCAGAAAAGTTTCTGCAAAATATCGGACTTTTTTGTCGATAATTCCAGGGGCGAGGTCTTGGCGAATCCGAACTATCCGCGCGCCTTTCCAGGCATCTTGCATCCGCTCGTACTGCTGACCGAGGTTAATTTGATTTGCATTCATTTTAGAATC
The DNA here is from genome assembly GCF_015207285.1 of Tychonema sp. LEGE 07203. GTDB lineage: Bacteria > Cyanobacteriota > Cyanobacteriia > Cyanobacteriales > Microcoleaceae > Microcoleus. Next base: position 13,039 of record NZ_JADEXD010000078.1, read on the forward strand.
GGCAAGCCAAGGCCAAAGTTGCACGCAGTTGGAAGAATCGATCGTAACTAATGGTTGATTTCCCTTGTCTACAGAATTGGAAATAATCTGCTCGACAAATTTCATAAAACGAATCTGACGCGATTCTTGTTGATCGGCCAGTTTTACGGGAGAAATTTGGGAAATGAAGGCGATCGCCTCAGAAAACTTGCTCCAAGGACTGATTTGTAAACTATTGCCTTTTTCATAAGCACAGCACAGTTCGCACTCGCCTGTCTCTACGTTGAGACGCATAGCAACTGGTAAAAATGTCTTCTCAATAGAACCGCGAACGCGACCTTTCTGTTTGCGGACGATCGTAATCCCAATAACTTCTTTTGGTCGGGCTTCTTGAGGAATGTCTTTTAGCCATTTGTCAACCTTTTCTTTGACATCATCAATGCGGCCAGAATGAGCAGAAAGTAAATCTTTTAGAGCAGCTTGCACTCGATGGGAAAAATTATCGAGATTGAGAATATTTTTCTCCTTAGTTGTTTCAATCGGTAGCAGAAACTGCACGCAAGAACCAGCGATTGTAGCCAGTGCTTGACGGGATGAGGGCTTATTCACGCGATCGTCATGTTTGTTGTCTGGATACCATTCCCGCGCCATTACCAGACAAAAAGTTCGCTGTTTGCGTAAAGCCAGTTGTTTGACGATCGACTCCCAGGCTTTTATGCGGTGGCGCGATCGCTCCTTAGCCTTCAAATTTGCACCGGGCAATGACTCTTTCGGCCCGTGAGTGTTTGCTGGTAAACGATTAGCCATAAGTTCGATCGCACCACCCCATAGAACGCCAATCATTGATTTCAGCAGATTCACTTCGGTTTTTAAATGTTCTTCGTAAAAGATAACGAGCAACAGTTTTTCGTCAGGGTATAGCCGACGCATAGCTTCCTGATTTGCTTTAATTAAGGCTTGGAGTTCTTTTAATTGACAAACCACTTGAAGGGCTTTTCTGCCTTTGGAAATGTTTTCTAAATTGGTATCAAGGTGTTTGGTTAGCAAGCTGTTTAACTCATTGTCATCAAAGCTTTCTAGATATTTGGGAGTCAAATCAGAACACTCGTCTTTTTCGAGAACTTCTAAAGCAGCACCTAACAGAGTAGGCAGATTAATCATGCGCGAGGGTGTATCGTCTTTTTTGTGACTTGTGCCTTTGATTTTTACTTCCGAGTAATTATCGAAAGGTTTGAAGCCGATAGGCTTGAGAATTTCAGTAATCTTTTCAAAAGCTTCTAATTTATCAATCTCCAGTACGCCAGCCTCAATCCCGTGCTTCCCTTCTTGCAGTCCGTTGCGGTAAGTTAACATTACTTGACAGCGTGCTGTTGAAGCTTGACCCAAGGCAATTTGAGAACCATCAATATTTTGACCGTTAGGCGTTTTCAGCGGGAGTTTTAGCTTGCCGCGCAATGCTTCAAAATCTTTATCGATCGCCCAAACCCAATTTTTCTTTTTGTCCTGTTGATTTTTCTCCGGTTTTTCGGAGTGCGAAAAAACTGTATAGCTAAAAGTGCGATCGCTGTAGTCATCAGAAAAGACAAAACCGCTAATATTTCCTGAGTTATAATTTGCAGGTTTTAACTTACTGAACCAGCGGCGTTTGGAGACATCAATCTTCAACAAAGGCTGGTGCAAAGAAGGATAGGTTACGACTTCTAAGCATATCACCAGACTGAATTTTCCCGCGTGTTTTGGTAGAGTGATGGGATTGGTAATCAACTCTGCTGTTCCAGTTGTCAGCCTGCCGCTGCTCGAAATAACCCGCTTCATTGTTCCTAGCCCCTGAAAAATCTCTTTTCCGGCGATCGCACGAGCAGCATAATCAACTAACGCGCGATAATCATCATTTTTTCCCTGAGTTGTTCCTGTTGATGCTGACCATTTCCACGGTAAAACTTGAGACTCTAACACACTAATTTTCAGCAACTCTTTTCGATCGTGCAAATCTTCCAAACGGTCGATAACTTCCGATAGCCCATCTTCTTTTTTTGCAAAAACTTTGAGAGAATTTGTAATCCACTCGTTGATAATTGGGCGTAACGCTTTCTGGATATCTTCCGTATTTTCGCAATTTAAGTAAGCAAACGGTTCAGCCTCTTTTACATTTTTAAGATTCAACGAATAGTTACTCAAACCTAAATTAGACTGAATTCGTTCTGCATTGTCAAGTCCTACTTCTAACAAACCTCGCAACGACTTGTAAGGGAGATTGTTTATAGTTTTATCAGTATTAGCAATAGCTTTTTGGATGGTCGAAAGCTCATGTAAAGCAGAATTTGTCCAAGCTAGTGTCAAGCCTTTGACTGTTACTGGCTCGATATTGTCCGGCACAGTAAAAGCTAGGGGGATTTTTTTGAGACTCTTATTTGCCAGAGGAATGTAAAGAGTGTCTGAAAACACAGTTGCTTCAGTTTCTTCCTCATCATCGGATTCTATTTCTTCAAAAATTTCATAGTTCATGATTTCATCTCCAGTAATATTGGTTTCTTTTGCTTCACCGTCATCGTCAAATTCAATTTCCTCAAAAATTTCGTCATTCATCCTTACATCTCCAAGAAAGCTGAAAAATCATCAAAATCGTCTTCTTCTTCTGTCAAACCTTCTGAATCGCGTAAACTTTCCGGGTAAACTACGCCCTCAATGCGTCGCAGGGGGTCGATAAATGCCCCGTAAAGTTCTTGATATATTTCTCGAATCACTGAATCGGGATGCTTGACGCATTCTTCTAAAATAATTCGCATCTGAACTAACATACTGTCCCGCCCGGAGTCAGGTTCATTTTTAGTAGATTTAATTGCCCAAGCTGCATCGACAAAGTAAACTTGTACCGGACACCCATTTCGCATCCCGCGCCCGATTGTTTGCAAAATCCCAACCATCTGATTTGCCGTAAAAGGTTTGAATAAATCTTCACCCAAGCGGCTAGCCATTAGAGGTTCGCGCAACAGGTGATTGGCCGTTTTCCACAGTTGTTTTCTCGACTGTTTCCAAGCATTAGAAATTGCTGACAAATCTTCTGTTTCGCTAAAAACTCGACTGTCAAATTCTTGGGTAGCTTTTCCGGCAAGGCTGTACAAAAGCTGCGTATCGTCAGTGGTGGGATGGGGACGGGTGAGAAAATAAATTGTACCAATTGCTGCATCGAGTTTCCTATCTCCTTTGGTGAAAACAATATTCACGCCTCTACCGATCGCCAACAGCGGAAAAATGATAATATCGCAAGTTTCATCATCTCCTAAAGCCTCGCACTGAGCCGCTGTAACGAAATCAGTTGGTTGCTCTCCATTTTTGAGAAAATTGACAACTGCTTTGGTTCTTTTGCCGATTTCTGGATGGTAATCGTTGATAAAGTTCTTAATAGTGCGAGCTTGTTCGTAGCTGTTAACAATTAAGGCAGCTTTGCGGTAAATATCATGTTTTTTATCAAATTTGAGGATGGATTTGTAAATTTCAGATTTCTGATTTCCTCCCCGTACCAGCGCGTCTACCATTTTTTCTAAATTGCGATCGCGCAGTTCGCCTGCACCGCTATATCGGAGAGGTTCATCGCCCCGTTCGCGATCGGGCAGCCATTTGAAGCGGTATTTGCTCTTTTTGGGATCGTGTTCTGTTTGGCGCGGTTGCAGCAGATAATCCGGCCCAGAATTAATGTGATAAGCAGGACTTGCTTCGAGAAATGAGGTAGCTGAAGTCATTAAAACCGCCGGCCCTGTCAGTTCGCCATCTGCCTCAAATAACTTGTGAAAGCGGTGCATTAACATCCGAGGCGCACCCACAAAAATGATATAAGACAGTTCTACATTTCGGGCTTGAGTTCGAGTAGTTTGTGCTGATTGGTAACTGTATTTTACGCCTGAAAAAGACCCCAAGATATTCTCAGGAATCAGTTGTCGCAGTTCCGGCGTTGCCGTTGATTCGACAATCGGTTCCCGAATCAGTCCTTCTGCTACCATTGTTCTCGTTTCCGGGACAATCCGCTGATAGCCTAAAATTACAAAAGTGACACAAACAAGTAAGGTAATTGTATCCTGAGCTTCGGCTGATGCAGTCCCATCCTTAAAACACAAAGGCAAAAACAATTCGGCAATTTCTTTGACAATCTTGTCGCGCCGTTCGATCAGATTTTCTGCTAAATAACGACGAAAATAAAGAATCATCCTTTCCCACTGCTGTTTGAGGGTATCGCTGTTGATTCCCAGCCTTTGAGCGCACATATCTAAGTTCAGCCGATCGTGCGGTTCAATGCCCGTGCGATCGTAAAAAGCATGGTAAGCTGCCGTTTCCCAGAATTGAGTTAAAGCTCGACTTTTGCTAAATCCCTGTTTGACTTCCTCTTCATTAAGGAGCTCGCGTTTAGAAGTTTTCTCAAAACCATCCAACAAATCGCTGACTATTCTCAAAACAGTTAACAACTGATTTTCATAGCGTTTGCCGACTCGCGATGAAGGCATATTTTGAACCGCAGTAATTAACGATGTGTTGAGGTCGCCAAATTCTGATAAATCGCGGCTGTAAAGTTCTACATTGCGATCGAACAATCGATAATTTTCGCCGCCTGCAAAAGGATTGTGAATTTGCTGTTGAATGGCTAAATGGATAGATTCTTTCGCCCCAGAAAGTTTTAAGGTTGCTGCCCCGTAAGCATCCAGATTTGATTGCACCATATCTGCTTCGTCAAAAACTACCACATCAAATGTCCGGGCAATCAATTCAAAATAACGAATTCGTTCGCGAATCGCCTGGGGTGGAACTTCAGTATCCATTGAAAGAACGTGACCTACCCAAATATTAGCATCAAGCAAATCGCGGGGTGCTTTGTTGCGGCCGCACATCGTCCAAACTGGACAGAGATACTTTTTCATTTTGCCATTTTTACCGCCGCTTTGTAATATTTCGTTGCACGGTGCGTAACCAAATCCCCACATCGAAGTATCGGCACTTGAAAACGCAGGTAAGACGCAATTTAAGCCAAAAGTTTCTGCCTGTTCCAAACTACAGCCAAAGCCGCCATTTCCCCCTGATGCTGCGATCGCCTCAGCAATATTGTTAGCGTGTCGGCGGCGGGTGCCATCGCTTTGACCGACTAGCATTCCCACTTTAATTTCATGAAATGCTAGTTCTGCCATGTACTGTCTGGCAACTTCAATGGAGGGAAACACAAACATTGCTTTATAACCGCGTTTTCCCAACCACACAGCTATCAATACTAGCAAAGTTGTTTTGCCCGATCCCGGCAGTCCAATTAAGTGCTTGATTCCTGCTAATTCGATGAATGTTTCTTCTCGCAAACCTTTACCAATTTCTGGCACCTTAAGCGCAAAATGTTCAAACCGTTTTACCCAGCTACCCTGTCTTTTTTCAGGGTGATTTGCTTCGCGTTCATCCATCTCAACTGCTAATTCGTACAGTTCCGCAAGGGGAATGCGGATTTTTGCTTGCGGCAAGCGATCGAGGGAATGGTTGCGGCGCGGTGCAAGCGGGATGGCGATCGGGCCAATTGGCACTCTCGCGGCTGTTGTTTCTTTACCTAAAGCCACGGCCATTGGCTGGCGGGGATCGGCAAAGCTGGTGCTGTAAAATTGGTGTGCTAAAGGCTGACCCAGAATTTGACGGGCTTTGGCAATTAAAGGGTCTTCTAAGGGGTCTGTGCGTTCAAAACAAAGTGTTTCTAAGTTAATTTTATAGGTTCCTTGAGTTTTGTCGCGGTAGTGGCGATCGTTATAAATAGCAACTGCGTGTTTAACTGACTGTTCTGTCACGTAAGCCAGGGACATCAGGCGCATATTGAAAATGGCTTGGCGGGCTTTTGCCAGCGCGGGTGCATTGACGATACTCGCCATTCCCGATACTGTTAAAGGAGCATATTCTAGGGAATTAGTCTCTAAAAATTCTGCCATTAAAACGCACAACCAGCAAATGCGATCGCTCCCAGTCCAGAAATCAGCTTTAATTCTCATATGTGATTTCCTTTAATAACTCAATGACTTGTGAAACAGACAGAATTTCGAGAGTAGCAGTATCGCCTTTTTTGTCGATCGCTGACCGGAAAGTAGAGAGGTAATCCGGTCGCTCCTCAATTAATCGATCGCTGACGGCAATGATGCGGCGGCGGTAGTGAATCAGCCCTCCGATGCTGCGGTTGAGGCGCAAGGCAAGGGATACCGGACTGGTGTACGACTTAGCATCAATGCCAATATTGCGGCGGTTAATTCCGATATCGCACAAGTCGGATTCTGGGTAAAGTTCGGCATCGAGTCCGTTTTTTTGGGCTGCATCAAAAATTGCTAATTCGTCAATTCCCGGCCCTGTCCAATAGGTTAAAATCTGCGGTTTGGCAATCAGCAATCGGTCTCGCTCTTGGTCTAATTTCTCCGAAACTTTTGCTGTTGAGGACTCGTGACCGAGGCATTGGCGAATTGGACATCGCCCGTCGGAAAAAAGTTTTAGATCGGGATAGGGGCGCATCAGCGTACCGCAATACGCGCAGCGATGAGCCTGTCCGTTAATTAACCAGATATCCGGCACGCTATCAAAAAAGGTGTCAACAATCATTCCCTGTAAAGGGGTTAAATCGTTGTCACGCAAGTAGTCTAAGAGTTGGTGTTCTCCGATGAGCGATCGGCTGCCAAATAGCGATCGCAAAGCCGTATAAGCTTTGTGCTTTTGGCGACTTCCCAATCGTTCAGTTGCCTCGATCAACCGTTCGTACAGGCGGTGTTCGATGATATTATCTTCGCCAAAAGTACCTCTGGAGTTAGCAATTTCCGCACAATCTGGGGTCGGTACTCGCAAGTCTGGATCGATGAGAATTGCTTGACGAAAGCGAAAATCTGGTTGACTAAAAATATTTAAGTCCCACCGATCGAGAGGATATCTAGCACGTTCCAAAACGGTATGCACGCAAGCCGCGCGATCGCTTTTTCCGGCTTCGATGTACAGCCGGCCCAATTTGCACATTGCCCGATAAAGTTCTGATGGCATACTGTCGTCTTGGCGGACAATTTCTCGATTGAGAGTTCTGATGTATTGCCGCAGAATTCCCTGCGCTAGCAAGATAACAGCATCTTCTGCCAGATCCAGGTTGCTGGCGTGTCCTGTGGGTAATGGCAATGTCGCTGTTTGCATTAGTGGCAACCATGTTGGGTCTTGGCGATCGGACTCGGCAATAATTTGTTGCTCCAAGAGTAGATCGGGGAATGAGGGTAAAACTTGGGCGATCGCCGCCAGCGTCCAGCCTTTCTGGAGCAAAAGTGCTGTTGCCAGTCCTTCTAAAATTTGTCGAAACCGAAATTCTTGCCCTTTCGGCTGCGAAAGCAGTTGCTTGGCTCTCCACGATCGCACCGTTCGCACCGCTGGGGGTTCCACAGATAGCCCGAGCTGCTCAATCCGTCGTTTTAGTTCTTTTGTCAGAAACTCAGCAGTTCCCTGCCACTGGCGATCGTCCTCAAAGTACATAGATGTATCAAACCAACTTACTTACATCAGACTATGTTTACATTAAACTATGTAATTTGGCGCTGTCAATAGAGACCACTCAAAATACTCGTCGCTCAAGGTAGTTATTGTCCTGTGAATGTCTTGCGGGGCAAAGCTTTCAGTCTAATTTACCGATCGGGTAAAAATTTAGCTAAGTCCACTTGTGGATGGAAAAATCTCGCTGCCGCTGCCAGTCAGTCGGTTAACCTACGGCCAATTTTCCACCTTTGGCCCAACCAGTCGCTTGCAACCGTTTTTGGTGAATTCAACTATAATTCAAAATACACTTGAGTCCAGCCGCCACCATTCACCCAAGATTTTAACTGTGTTTACCACCGCACCTGCTCCCAACTTTACCCAAACCCGACTGCCCGACGACTTGTTTGCAGCAATCAACGCCCTCAAACAAGAGTTAAACGCCGTCATTCTCGCCCACTACTACCAAGACTCCGACATTCAAGACATCGCAGACTTCATTGGCGACTCCCTAGAACTTGCCCGCAAAGCCGCCAACACCAGCGCCGATGTCATAGTTTTTGCCGGAGTTCATTTCATGGCAGAAACCGCCAAAATCCTCAATCCCGACAAATTAGTATTGCTGCCAGACTTAAATGCAGGTTGTTCCCTCGCCGACAGTTGCCCGCCCGAAGCCTTTGCAGCATTCAAAGCCGATCGACCAAAACACTTAGTTATTTCCTACATTAACTGTACCGCCCAAATCAAGGCAATGAGCGACATAATTTGCACCAGCTCCAACGCCGTGAAAATTGTCAACCAAATTCCCGCAAATCAGCCGATAATTTTTGGGCCCGATCGCAATCTCGGCCGCTACGTCATCGAACAAAGCGGTAGACACATGGAACTCTGGCAAGGAGCCTGCATCGTCCACGAAAACTTCTCAGAAAAAAAGATAGTTCAACTCAAAATCGAACATCCCGAAGCCGAAATCATCGCTCACCCAGAATGCGAACCTCCCGTACTTCGCCACGCGAATTATATCGGTTCCACCGCCGCTTTGCTCAAATATTCTCAATCGAGTTCCAGCCAAGCATTTATTGTCGCGACTGAACCGGGAATCATTCACCAAATGCAAAAGCAAACACCTCACAAACAATTTATCCCCGCTCCTGGCAACAATAATAATACTTGTGCTTGCAACGAATGCCCGCACATGAGATTAAATACCTTGGAAAAATTGTACCTAGCCCTCAAAAATCAAACTCCCGAAATTACCATGAGCCAAGAGCTGCAACTAGCCGCCTTGAAACCAATCCAGCGAATGCTAGAAATGAGCTAACCGTCAATTACCAACTATCAGTTAACCTATTGTAGGGTAAATTGGGTGCGAGGATTAACTTAAGTCACCAACAAACAAATATTAAACCGCGCCCAACCCACCAATATTAGACTTGCATTGCAATCACTCGCAGACAATCTATAAATTATCTGCGTTTATCTGTGTTTATCTGCTTAAAATCTGCGGTTGGCCCGCTCGATCCTGTGATTTGTCGTGCAAAAGCTCCCATCAAAAATCAAAAATGGTATGATTCCAGAAAAACTGATAATTTTCACCCGCTATCCCGAACCCGGAAAAACTAAAACTCGACTAATTCCGGTGCTGGGAAAACAAGGTGCTGCCAATCTTCACCGCTTGATGGCCCAAAGGACGATCGCCCGCGCGCTCACTCTCCAAAACTCCCGCCGATTATCAGTAGAAATTCATTACACAGGCGGCACCGAAAAACTGATGCAAGACTGGTTGGGAACCGATGTTATTTATCAAAATCAAACAGACGGCGATTTAGGCGCAAGAATGGCAGCAGCGTTTCAAAACTCTTTTGATTCAGGGGTTGACAAAGCTGTAATTATCGGCACTGATTGTCCCGCTCTGAAACCAGAAATCATGGCAAAAGCTTTTGACGAACTGAGCCAGCACGATTTAGTTTTGGGGCCGGCAAAAGACGGAGGTTATTATCTAATAGGGCTGCGGCGATCGCTACCGGAATTGTTTGGCCGTATTAACTGGGGAACTAATGAGGTATTTGCTGCTACGCGGGCGATCGCCCAAAACCTCGCTCTAAAAATTGCCGAGCTTCCCACTCTTGGAGATATCGATCTACCGGAGGATTTACTCGGTTTAGATATGAATATGTTGAAATAACTAAACTGTATTTGCGCGATGTAAATCATTAGTAATTCTCATATTTAATTAAGTAAAAACACTTGATTGTGAAACCACAAGGTCATAATATAGTAATTGTATTTGTCTGACCGAATGCAGCGGTTAGACAGCGCTTGCGACAATAGTCGCAAGCGCGACAAAAAGCCAAAATATAACAAACTTTAGTTCAAAATAGAATCATGATTTGAGGGCAATACTCTACGAAAATCCTCCCCCAAATCCTAGAAACCAGGTTTCTGACTGAATTTATCCTAAAGTCGCCCAACTCTTAGAAACCGGGTTTCTTGCTATGTTTGTCGCTACTCAACCCAAAACTCGTAGAAACCCGGTTTCTGACTGCTGGTGAGAAATCCGGTTTCTTGCTATATTTATTGTAAAGTCGCCCAACTCCTAGAAACCGGGTTTCTTGCTATATTTATCGCTACTCAACCCAAAACTCGTAGAAACCCGGTTTCTGACTATATTTATCCTTACTCAACCCAAAACTCCTAGAAACCCGGTTTTTCGACCCCATCTGTAATGCCTAAAACTGTCCGAAGCTGTTGAATAACAGATAAGCTTTGTACAACTCGCCCTCTATGTCACGGGCTGCTTAATTCTGTATGCCATCAGAAAATCCGAATCTCAAAATTTCTATTATTATTCCAGCCTTAAACGAAGCACCTACGATCGCCCCAGTCATCTCCACCGCCCGAAATGCTAAAAATGTTGAAATTATTGTCGCCGACGGCGGCAGCAGCGATGGCACCGCTTCTCTAGCGCAATCTTTGGGCGTGCGAGTTATCTCTACCGCCCCTGGCCGCGCTACCCAAATGAATGCAGGTGCCGCCTCCGCTACTGGAGATATCCTGCTGTTCCTCCACGCCGACACTCTTTTGCCTCGCGGCTACGACTCTGGCGCGCGCCGAGCACTAGCAAAACCCCAAACGGTAGCGGGGGCCTTTGAACTCAAGATTGACGCCCGCAGGATCTGTTTGCGGCTGGTAGAAACAGGGGTAAACTGTCGATCGAACTTTCTGCAAATGCCCTACGGCGATCAAGCCATTTTCCTTTATTCAGCTACTTTTGACCAAATCGGCGGTTTTCCCGACTTACCCCTGATGGAAGACTTTGAATTCGTGCGCCGATTGAAAAAACAAGGCCGCATCGCCATATTGCCACAGCCAGTGCTGACCTCCGACCGCCGCTGGCAGCACCTTGGGGTACTCAAAACCACTGCCATCAATCAAATAGTAATTATTGCTTATTCTTTAGGAGTGTCGCCAAATCGACTCGCTTTCTGGTATAGAGGACAAAAGAAAAATTCTTCCGAAAACTAAAGAATAGTGAACTTTTCTAAAGCTCCGTGCCATTTATGCAAATAGGAAGCCCGTCCCTGCGTAAAATATGACTGGAACGCCTCAAAATTTACGCACAGCGAGGAAAAAGAGAATATGGCCGATCCCAGAGATGCAGAGCTTATTAAACCCTTTAACGGCGACCCCTTCACGGGTCATCTAGCAACTCCCATCAGTGCCTCTGATTTCACCAAAGCATTCATCGGGAACTTGCCAGCCTACCGCAAAGGACTCTCGCCCCTAGTTCGAGGTCTAGAAATCGGTTTGGCACACGGCTATTTTCTCGTCGGCCCAGAAATCGTCTTCGGGCCCCTGCGGGATTATCCTGAAGCAGCTAATCTTGGCGGACTAATTACAGCCCTAGTCATAGTTCTACTCGGCACACTAGGTATGTCTGCTTACGGTTTGGTCTCTTTCAAGCAAGACAACACCAGCTACCCGAGCGCTAATCCCATGACTCCCGAATCCCTCAAAACTGCTGAAGGATGGAGCCAGTTGACCGCTGGTTTCTTCATTGGTGGCATGAGTGGCGTCTTTGCTGCATACTTCTTGCTGGAAAACTTTAACGGCGTTGATGCCATTTTCCGGGGTTTAGTCAACAATTAGACTGCACTCCTCAATATCCCTGTTGGAACACACTAACTTTAGCTTGGAGAATTTGATATGACAGGTACCTACGCTGCCTCTTTCTTGCCTTGGATTTTGATTCCCGTCGTTTGCTGGTTGATGCCAGTTGTGGTAATGGGTTTGTTGTTTATTCACATTGAAAGCGACGCCTGATTCCCTTGCCCGACGATCGAGCAACACCTCTGTTGGCAGGCTCAAATAACACCTGTGACCGACAATTGCTCTGAAACCTCTAGATAATTTTGGGGAAAATTAGCAAATTGTTTTGAGATTGCTGGCAATCAAAAAACTTAAAGTCCAGGACGCATTAAAGCTTTCAAACCTGAGTTTTTATTGTTACTGTGGACTGCAACAGCCGTATTTTCGTAAAAAACCCAGGTGATGACCGCCCGTGCGTCCAGGACTAACTCCATTTGTTTGCCCTATCCCCAAAATTTATCAGTGGAGCAATCTTTCTGTTTTCTGCTTTGAAAACTCGCAATTGCCAAAAAAATCCTCTGTCGGCAGGCAGAGGATTTTTTTACCAAGAATACAAATCTCCCCTTTGGAGAAGACAAATTGCCAAATTCTGAGCCACAATTGTCAAGGAAACCTACTCATGAGGAGACAGCGATGCCATTTCCCTCCGCGCGCCGAATCTTAGCTCCATTCCTGATATCGGTACTGCTGCTGGTGACTTCCTGCAGTCAGAATCAGCCGCCCTCTCGCTGGGATCAAGCCCAGCAGGAAAGTACCCAAGCACCCCCGGCTAATGCCAAGCAAACTGCTGACAAATCCGCAGCTCAAAGTCAAAACCTGCCCAAGAAGGCAGTTGCAGGCGGCAAGTTAAATAAATACTTCCCCTCTTCTGCCGGTGGATTCGATCGCGTCTTCGCTCAAGAAAAATCCGGTTTTGCTGAAGCTAAGCTCAACAAAGGCGGTAAAAATGTCGCCGTGCTCTCGATTAACGATATCGCCGGCAACCCCTCGGCAGGAACAAAATTCCAGCAAAGTACCAAGCAGATTAGCGGCTATCCTGCTGTCAATCAGGGCGCTAATATCACTGCTGTTTTGGTGGCAAATCGCTATCAGGTGAAAGTTCAATCCCGCGATCCCTCTTTTACCGCTGCCGATCGCGAAGCTTGGCTGTCAAAATTTAACCTCGGCGGCCTCGCTAGTGTCAAATAGCAATGTCTCCGATCGCACTCCGCACCGGACTCCTGTCTGGCACAATCGGAATTAATTCTGTCGCGATGTAATTGTCAAGGTTTTGCCATCTGCCAAAAGTAATACCTTTGATTCTTGTTCAACTATAAGGAGTTTTTTGTGAGCAAAACAGTCTTTGAATTAGTCGATCAATTGCCCAAAGACAACATGACTGTCAAAGCCCTGCGAGCGCTTGACTTTGTGGTTCCCGGCGAGTGGAACAATTTAGTTGGCTTTGAAAATACCATTCGTACCGTTACTGGCGAGACTGATGAAGATTTGATTCAGCAAATTGGCGATCGGGCTATCTATCTCTACAACGATAAGTCTCAGGGCTACCAGCGCGCTCTTTGGCTTTACCAAACGATCGACAGTGCCTCCGGTGCCCTAGGCGCCGCTGCGATGGCGAACAAAGTTTCGGAAAATCTGCCGTTTTTGGGCTTCCTCGGCAATCTCACCCCTAAGCCGGAAAAAGCTCAGACGATCGACCTTTCTTTGAAATTAGTCACCGAGTTGCTGGCTTTTTGCCAAATCAACGGGATTCCCGGCGACAGCATCGGCGACTTTGCCGGAGCTCTGGGCGACTACGGCGGCGAATCCCTGATGCGGATGGCTGCTTTGGTTTGTTTCGACGGTTTGGTTCCCCTGGGCCCAGACTTTATTATGGCCACTCAGTCTTGGATTCAACGCCTCTCCCCGCAAGATTTGCAAGATAATGTAGTGTTTAAGTCGATCGGCGGCATGATTCCCGGCGGCTCTCCCGCAGGCCAGCTCGGCTTTATCGGCGAAAGCTTTAATTCGGTTTCCGGCTGGATGAGCTCTTTTGTTAGCGAGCGGGGTTTGACTCCCCAAAACGTACTCGGCCACTTACAAAATTTTGTGGAAATTTCTGCCGACAAGGTGGACTACGTGGGCGCATTCCTCGACATAACTACCAACTACTACGAACACACCGGCATTCAAACTCTCGCCCGCCGCTTGATTGAACGAGCTGTCGCTGAGATTTAGAATCAGCACGGGAGTTGTGCTTTGGCGCACCTGCAAGTGTTTTGAGTTGATTTTTTTTTGACTTGCAATTCTTTAAGCTGGTTTTAGATAAAATGTGTGTGCGATCGACTCGATCGATCGCCCGAAACTCAACTTACAACTCCTACCGATCGCTTTTACGAGGAACCCTTAATGCCAGAAGAATCCCAAAACCCTACCGCTGGCGAATCAGAAATTCCCAGTGCTGCGATCGAGAACGCTCCTAGTTCCGACGCACCCCAGACAAGCGACAAGCCCCCTGCTAAAACTAAAAAGCCCCCAGCTAAAGCTGACGCTGACAAGCCCCCAGCTAAAGCTGACGCTGACAAGCCCCCAGCTAAAGCTGACGCTGACAAGCCCCCAGCTAAAGCTAAAAAAGAAAAAGCACCTGCTGTTGAAGACAAGCCTTTTGCGGAATTTATTCAACAAGATTATTTGCCCGCCTTGCAAACTGCTTTGACTAAGCAGGGCGTTAAGGACTTAGAGGTGCGTTTTGCCAAGCAAAAACTACCCATTGCCGGCATGAGTAACGCTGGAGATTGCTGGCAGGTAATTGGTAAATTCCAAGAAGGTCAGCGCCAATTTAACCTGTATTTTCCTCAAGAAGATATTAAAAGTCAAAGGGCGTTTTCCTGTGCTGACAATAATACTAACACCAGCACTTTAGAGCCTTTTTTGATTGACGAGCGCAAGATTACTCTCGACCTCATGGTGTTTGGCGTCGTCCAGCGGCTTAACGCTCAAAAATGGCTGGATCTTAATTAGTCAGTAGTCAGTAGTCAGTAGTCAGTAGTTGTTGGGAATTGGTTATTAGTTATTGGTTATTGGTTACTTGCTACGAATTCCCAATTTCCCATTCTCAATTCCCAATAACAACTAACAGCTAACAGTCAACATTCAACATTCATTAGCTATGACTTCTCACTTGTGGGTCACTAGAAGCAAAATTACAGACTGGTTGAGCGATCGATAAAGTTCGTCTCCCAATTAACCAGAATGTCACTAAAAAGTGCCGGGAGACAAGCAACTAATGACTGAGGACTAATGACTAATGACTAATGACTTACCTGTTAAAAAATTGCGAGCTTGCATAATCCCGAAAAGGTCAACATCTGTTTCTAACAAACAAGCATGACCGCTGTTAGCCAGCATCACCATTTCAGCATGGGGAATTACCTTAACTAAAAGCTTCCCTTCTGCTATGGAAGGTAGCAGCCGATCGGCACCGCTAGCAATCACTAACGTCTGCTGTTTGATGCCGCGTAACTGATTTTCATCAACATCAAACGATCGTACTAACGCCAATCTCCACACAGACGTGTGTTGCGGTACCGCTTGCATCGCTTCTAGCAAAGCCCGCCGATCGTCGCGCCCAATCTTTCCTAATGATGCTAACATCGGCAACAAACCGATTACCGACAGCGGATAAAGATTCGCCGGCAACCACTGAGTTAGATGCGAACCCCACTGCACCCAAGGCTGCTGTCGGAATGAAGAAGCAGGATTCACTAAAATTAGCCGATCGCACAATTGAGGAGCTTCTAAAACAATTTTCATCGCTAAACAGCCCCCAAAGGACTCGCCGCACAGATAAACCGGGCGCTGCTGCTTTCCGGTTTGCTTTTCTGCTTCGATTAAGGCAATTGTTTCGCTGACAAGTACCTCCCAACTAGCCAGATCATCAGCAGGTAAAGTTAAGCAGCGAATGTCAAAATAATTGCCTAATTTAGAAATTTGCGGCCGCAGCAGCAATCCGCTACCATCCATACCGGGCAGAAATATAAATAAAGGGCGATCGGCTTTCGGCGGTTTGGGGGTTAGAAAACGAACCTTGTTACTAGCATTTGGCATGATTAAAATCAGAAATTAAATTATATGAACTCTATCAGTCGGGGATTGCTCTCAAAAATAGGAAATAATCAGAGAGCAAGAACAATCATCAATTAAGACATCAGACGAATCAAGAATCTTAAACCAGGAAGCGACTAAGAATCAGCCGAGGAAGGCGGCACAAGGAAAATGTGAGCAAAAATCACAAATTTATTCCTTCTTCCCTCTTCCCTCTTCCCTCTTTCTTCTTTCTTCTTCCTTCTTCCCTCTTTCTTCTTCCTTCTTCCTTCTTCCCTCTTCCTTCTTCCTTCTTCCTTCTTCCCTCTTCCTTCTTCCTTCGTTACAAACACCCTCGTTGGAGCAATTGTGCAATTTCCCCCTGACAGTGTTCTGTGAGTTCAGCAACAACAGCTTTGGCTTTTTTGCCTCGATATTGCTGCTGTCGATCGACAGTAATCCAGTAAGGCCGACCGATTAAAACATTAACTCGCTGATAAACTATCACAGGATGCCACCCGGCGCGATCGAACAGCGGTTCGGAAGGATCGAACAAACTCAACAACTTGAGCGGTACACCAGAGCGCACCGACTTTTCCTCGATCGAACCAATCGCCACCGGCAACACCGCCAAATCGCGCAGCGGAGCCCGCAAAGCCAAATGAGCAAATCCCCGCTGAAACTTCCCCACAGCATTTGGTTGAGTAACTTTCACCATCGGTTCTGCACCCTCTGGAAACACCCCCACCATCTCCCCTGCTTGCAGCAAAGCCGTCGCTTGAGAAAAAAAATGCTGCTGTCGCTGCTCCGGCGCTTCCAAGGGAAAAGCCCCAAAAGTCGTGACAACTTCCCGAATCACCGGAACTTGACCCATGTAGTGATGACAAGCAAACCGGATCGATCGACCCAAAGCCGCCGTCAGCAGCACAGGATCTAAGAAACTGCGGTGATTGCTCACCACCAGCACCGGACTATCTCGGGGCATCCGGTGCTCGTGGTGCAAAAACATCTGCGTTCCCAAAGTGGCCAGGAAACAGCGCGAAATCAGCAATGTGCGATCGGAAGACATGGGCGAAAAGACAGGTGCGACGCTATAGAGATTGATTGTATCCCCATGCAGCTTAACATTACTTTACGAAATCGGGACTCAGCCAAAAAGCATACTTCCCCTAGACAAGACCTTTGCAAATCTACCCGCATTTCAGGCGCAGCGCGGATCTACAGATAGCGGTTCTCAAGAGTGGTGAAGTATACCCCATGCCCCATCCCTCCGCCACGCTAGAGCCCAATCCCTCCGCAACGCTAGAGCCCCATGCCCCACCCCTCCGCTTCGCTAGAGCCCAATCCCTCCGCAACGCTAGAG
>NZ_JADEXD010000079.1 GCF_015207285.1 Tychonema sp. LEGE 07203
TTGTTGCTACTTGAAATTCTAAACTTCCCGATTGTCCGCGCCGGCGGTTGCGAATCACCCGGTAGATTTGGCCGCCGGTGGAAAAAGTAAAATCAACGCGCACGTCAGTTTGGCCGATATGAATGATATCGTCTTCTGTATCGCTGCGGCAACAGCCCCAAAGCGACCAGGCGATTGCTTCTAGGAGAGAAGATTTGCCAGCACCGTTAGGCCCGCAAATGCAAGCGGTGTGCAGGCCGCGAAAGTCTAAAGAAGCTTCGCGATAGCTGAGAAAATTTTTGAGTGTAAGTTGTATAGGAATCATTTATGCCGTCGCGCCATACAATCTATCTATAAATAACACTATTTGTGCGCTGTTGGCTAGTTATTCAATCCAGATCCAAAACAATTGTCAGTGCTTCTGCAACTTCTTCTATAATTGTCTCCGAAACAGTTCCAAGTTGTCGGACAAACCTTTGTTGGGAAACGGAACGGACTTGAAAAGTGTCGGCGGCGGAGAGTTTCGCCAAGCCATTTTCGCTACTTGGTTCTAATCGAACCATCCAATCAAGCGGGGAAAAAAGATCGTTCCATGCTGTAATTGGAACAATTACTTTGAGCCGCAACTTTCCCACTTCATCATCGCTGACAACCACAACAGGTCTAGTTTTGCCGATTTCATCTCCCACAGTTGGATCGAGTTTGACGAGCCAAATTTCGCCCTTACGCATTGGTTTTTACCCCTGCGCTCAGGTATTCTTCCTCTGAATCGAAATACGGTTCGCTGTCGGGCGACCACAAATCGTGCAGCGGCCCTCCTGGTTCATACAAAGGAACTGCTGCTTCTGCTGCGGCTCTGAGTTTCAGCTTTCTCTCGGCTTTGCGCTGGGCTTTTTGTTCTATGTCGTCGCGCATCATCCGCGAAGCTGTTTCGATGATTTCTAGGCGTTCTTCTGCTGTCAGATTTTTGAGTGCTGCTAAGATTTCTGTTTTGGTCATGATTTTTTCGGGTGGTTGGTGAAAAAGTGCGATCGATCTTGCAACATTTTGAATAAGCTTTTTATGGACGGGCTCTCCTGCCCATCCCACAAGAAATTCACTCTTTGACAGAACGGGCACGCGAGCCCGTTGCTGAAAATGGTGCAACATATAAGATCGATCGAACTATCATTATATCTGTCACAAAAAATCAATCTCGGCGCTCTCTGCTTGTGGCGCACCCTGCATCGATCGAATTTGCAGATTTTCCATCATCAAAAAAGGGTTGACTGCATTCCTACAGCCAACCCGCGCCTATTTATTTGTCGCCTTGTATTTGCTCAAACAGCAATACTACCGGGAAATATTCGGGAACGTATAGCCGACACCGAGTAACAATCCCACTTCGGCTCCGTCGAGAAAACCAACATTGAGTCCCGCTGTTGCTGTAAAATTCCTCGACAGGGGCACATCCACACCCCCCGAAATCAGGAAGCCAAAATTACTGTTATCGCCAGTAGAAATTGTTACGCCAGCACCCAGGTAAGGAGCGGCAGTAATCACAAAATCATCGGTGACTTCGACGGCTTCTCTAGATACAAAATCGTAGGTGACGGGAAGTAAAAATGTTAACTCATCGCGGAACAAAACACTCGGTCTCACCGAGAAATTGTTTGTCAAACCAATTTTGCTAATAATCGCAAACGAACTGTCGCCTAGGGCTGAATCTCCGCCAAAACCTAGATTGCCGCCAATGCCGATGTAGCTGGGGCCCGAACGGGTGGCTCTGCCCGGTCTGATGGTACTTGGTTGAGCCAATATCTCAGGTTTGTCCGAGACTGCTGCGGGTTTTTCGGCAAGTTTCGGTTGGTTTGTCAGGGCCGAGGCGGAAGTGCTCACAGGATTGCTTAACACTTCTTGTGCTGTTTGGACTTCTTTTTCTTCCTTTGCTGCTGTCAGTTCCAAATTGGGGCGATCGATTTTTTCGGCAATCTCGACCGTTGGCTGCACTTTGACGCTATCAGAAATTTTAGCTGTTTCTTCCGAATTGGGGCGATCGAGCTTTTCGGCAATCTCGACCGTTGGCTGCGCTTTGACCCTATCAGAAATTTTAGCTGTTTCTTCCGAGTTTTTTGTCTCAGCAGCAATCGATGCTGGCTCGATTTGCGCCGTTTCTGTCCCAGCAATTTCTGATGTTGTTGTTGCTGCTGATTCCGACGGTGCGACAACAGATGCTGGCAAGTTGGCGGATGGTGCGGCTGCTGCTGGTTCTGCCGCTTCTGTTAGTTCGATCGAACTGATAGAATCAATTTTTGTATTAGTAGCTGCAGTTTCAGCATCGAGTTTAACTGCTGAAGTTGCCACCGGCTCAAAAATTTGGTCAATATTTTGAGATGCCGCATTTGCCGTTGTACCGATATCGGGCAAGTTGCCGGTTTCAGCTTTCGCTGACAGGGTACTGCAACAAACAGCTAACACTGCAAGATTTATTAAGGCAAAACTAGACTTGGAAAATAGACGCTTCATAGACACTCCTCAATGAACGGTGTGTTAAAAGTGTAAGTGTTTGAGGGCTCTTGTTGAGAGCTTTGTTGAAAAATGACACAAATAGCAGTTGTGTTGTTCCTAGATTGGCACTCAACCGTTGAACAGTCAACTCTCAAGCTGATTTGATTCAAGAACCGACAGCGAGTTTAAATGCTAATTTTAATTTACAGAGCGAGCTAATAAAAATCAATCCTGGGGGGGATTTCACCCTCGCGCTCTTTTTAATTCAGGGACGCGCGCCGAACATTCTACAATTCTGGACTTGGGGGCGCTGTACTGGCACCAACGATCGAAAAATTGGGTTTTTGAGGGCGCACCGACTCGAAACCGAGAGACAGCAAGCTTTCAAAATTGTTTTGGGAATCCCGGAGGCGAAAGCTAGGACGGTGGCGCTGGGGCGATCGACTGCTGCACAGTCCCCGAAAAGTGATATATTATATCACTTATCCCAAAAACAGTTGTCGATCGTGTCAAAATTATTAAATATTATTAGAATTGTATCAACTAGAGCGTTTGATTATTAAAGTTTAACTTTTGCGATCGCTCAGAGTCTGACTATTTAACAACAGCACGCAATTCAACAAGTAAAAAATACAAAGTATCCGATCTCAACCTGACTTTATGAGCAAAGTTCTAATCATATTAGGCGAATTGAGCGATCGCGACATCGATTGGATGATCGCCAACAGCACCCGCACCAAAGTACCCCCCGGCATCACCCTGATCGTCGAAGGTAAGCCCTTAGACGCCCTGTACATTGTTCTGGAGGGAACTTTGAGCGTTACTGCATCAGTTATGGGCAAAAAAGAACTTGGACAAATCATCTGCGGGGAAGTGTTGGGCGAAATGTCTTTTGTAGACGGAAGACTTCCTTCTGCTAGCGTCACGACAATTGATGAGTGCCTCATCCTGTCAATTCCGAGGCGGCTGCTAACAGAAAAAATGGAGCAAGACGTGCTTTTTTCCCTGCGGTTTTATCGGGCAGTTACCAAATTTCTGTCGTCGAGACTGCGGGGTACAGTCCAACGCTTCGGCGAAGAGAATGATTATTTAATATATCAAAACCCCGACGACGAATTCGCGATCGCCCCCAATGTCGAAAATCCAGATTTGGCTGAATCGAGATTTCAATGGCTGTTGAAGCGTTTGAAGGAGAGTTG
The DNA here is from genome assembly GCF_015207285.1 of Tychonema sp. LEGE 07203. GTDB lineage: Bacteria > Cyanobacteriota > Cyanobacteriia > Cyanobacteriales > Microcoleaceae > Microcoleus. The sequence goes on from NZ_JADEXD010000079.1 coordinate 3,666, forward strand.
AAGGAAATTCGGCAACGGATTTGCTCCACTGATTTAATACTAATGACCAATTCCAAATGACTAATGACTAATGACTAATTTGCTTAAAAAACATATTTTTCAGCGACGCGCCAGTAGCGGGAAAAACGCTTCAAATCAATGTAACCATCGTAGCGGACAAAGGGTTCTAGCGGCAAAACTTCTACAGAGATCGATCGTCTAATTTCCTGGCAAATATCCTGAAACCGAGGACTGGGACTTTCCGCTGTGACGACTTGATTCGCGCCGGATTCGATCGCAAAAGCGATAACTTCTGCCGCCACACCGCCGCGCCGAATCACTACCGGCAACTCCAGCAAACATTCGTAAATAAACACAGTTCGTTTGAGACTCAACTGCCATTCATCGACGAGCGCGTCGTCCCAAACCCAGATTCCCGGCGCATCTGGGTGTGCTTGAAAAGCCGGGCCTTCAGGACTCAAACAATCGCCGTGCACCCAAATAATCGGATTGTTCATAAATTGTTGACTGTTGACTGTTGACTGTTGACTGGGGAATTGTTAACTGTTAGCTGTTACTTGTTAGCTGTTAGCTGTTAGCTGTTAGCTGTTAGCTGTTAGCTGTTAACTGTTAGCTGTTAACTGTTAGCTGTTAGCTGTTAGCTGTTAGCTGTTAGCTGTTACTTGTTAGCTGTTACTTGTTAGCTGTTAACTGTTAGCTGTTAGCTGTTAGCTGTTAGCTGTTACTTGTTAGCTGTGAGCTGTTAGCTGTTAGCTGTTAATTGTTGACTACTAACTACTAACTACTAACTACTAACTACTAACTGCTAACCAATGACTGATTACTAATGACTAATGACTAATGACTAATGACTAATGACTAATGACTAATGACTAATGACTAATGACTACTGACTAATGACTACTGACTAATAACTACCTTTTTTATGGCGCTGCCAACTTTTAGAACCGCCCGTGCGATCGACCTTTTCGCCCTTCGGAAACAACTTGCTTTCCAAATATTCGTAAGTTCCCTCAAAATCGCACTGCCCGTACAGAGGACAATCGCGACAATAAACCGCCTTAGTGTAACGCTCCAAATTTTCCCGATTAAAAAAATAAGGTTTGTGGCTAAAAGTGCTGGCTACCCACTGCCAAGAAAGATTGTTACTCGCCGGATCTCCATCTAGCAAGTGCTGCAAAAACCAGCGAGCTCCGGCTTGCCAGCGCACGCGGCGCCAGTGTACGAGATAAGCGGCCATCCAAAGTCGCTGGTGGTTGTGCAAATAACCTGTTTCTCGCAACTCGCGGCTGAAACTGTCGATGCAAACCAAACCAGTCGTGCCCTCGACTACATCCTGCGGCAGAGTTTCGCTGTAATCTTTAGCAGTGTAACCAGTTTTGTAGGGTTCCCTATCTTGCCAAATCCCCTTGCCCAATTCGGCATAAAGTCGCTGCCAATAATCCCGCCAACCCAATTCGTTGACAAGTTTCGCTGCCTCTTCTGGATGCCGCGCCTTCTCCAGTACGGCATCCCGGACTTCCGCAAGACTCAAAACGCCGTAGCGCAAATAGGGCGACAAGCGCGTTACTGCGCCGTTGAGGAAATTTCGGGTGGAGGCGTATTTGCCGGGATCAATTGGTTGCAGCGCTGTTTCAGCAGCTTTGCGCCCGCCTGGGATCTGGGATACGTTGCTGTCCCGCGCGGCGGCTTCGGGGAATTGTTGGCTGAGGTAGGCAATTAATTCGTCGCGGCTGCCAAATTCCCGCTTCATGTCCTGACTCATGGTTTTCTCAATCGCCTGCTATTCTTTCTTAATGTTAAGGCTATTTGTTCGGGCGTGCAGAGCCGATCGCCCGCGAATTGCGATTTGCTCCGGCTGAGATATTACACCATTCTCCACAAGCTGTTAAGCGAGAATGGTGCAATATTTCCGATCGCAGCAACGTCAAGCTTGGTGCGGCAATCCAACACCCGCAACACAGCCAAAACTAGCGTCGAAGTCAGTACACTCAGGATAGATATCATACCAAAATCTTATGGAAACTTTTCCGGCGGACGCTTCCGGGAGCGCCAATTCAGCTAACCGACAGCAGCAATCTACCAAAGAACTCGACAGCAGCGAAATTCAAGAGTTCGATCGAGCCATGATGCGCCGCTGCATAGAATTGGCTCGCCGCGCCCTCGGCAAAACCGCACCCAACCCCCTCGTCGGTTGTGTAATTGTCCGAGACGGCAAGATTGTCGGCGAAGGGTTTCATCCCGGTGCGGGTCAACCTCACGCCGAAGTATTTGCGCTCCGGGAAGCGGGAGAACTCGCCGAAGGAGCCAGTGTCTACGTCAATCTGGAACCTTGCAACCACCACGGGCGTACTCCTCCCTGTTCCGAAGCTTTAGTCAAAGCCAAGGTGGCAAAAGTAGTGGCTGGCATGGTCGATCCAAATCCTTTGGTAGCCGGCGCTGGACTCGCCCGGTTGCGGGAAGCCGGGATTGCAGTGGTGGCGGGAGTCGAAGGCGAAGCTTGTCAGAAACTCAACGAGGCTTTTGTACACCGGATTTTGTACCGCCGGCCTTTGGGAATTTTGAAATATGCGATGACTTTGGACGGTAAAATTGCTACCAGCAGCGGCCACAGCGCTTGGGTGACGGGTTCTGAGGCTCGGAGCGAGGTGCACCGGGTGCGCGTCGGCTGCGATGCTGTGATTGTTGGGGGAAATACGGTGCGCCTGGACAATCCCCTGCTGACAAGTCACCAGCCGGATTGGAACAATCCCCTGCGGGTGGTGATGAGCCGCACTCTGGATTTGCCGAAGTCGGCTTGGTTGTGGGAAACCTCCTCGGCGGCTACTTTGGTGCTGACTGAAGCTGGGGTTAACCCGGAATTTCAGGAATTTTTGATGGCAAAAGGGGTGGAAGTTGTGGAGCTCTCGCCGCTGACACCGACTAATGTGATGGCTTATTTGTACGATCGATCTTTTCTTTCTGTACTGTGGGAGTGCGGCGGCACTTTGGCGGCTAAGGCAATTGCTGAAGGTGCCGTTCAAAAAATTATGGCTTTTATTGCTCCTAAAATTGTCGGAGGCCGAGATGCTCCAACTCCTGTGGGAGATTTGGGATTTTCGGCAATGACTGAGGCTTTGACTTTAGAGCGGGTTTCTTGGCGCGCTGTGGGTGCAGATTGTGTGGTGGAAGGTTATTTGAAAATTAAAGATTGAAAGTTAAAAGCGAGTCTTTTGAGTTTTTAATTTTTAACTTTTAACTCCTTTTATGGTGGAAATTCTAATTTGGAGTTTGATGGTTGGCAGTCTCGGCTTGGAGGCTGCACTCGTGGGTCTTTTGGTGAGCCGCGAGCAATTGGTTGCAGGGAAAAAATGCGATGAGGAGGAGGAAGTTTTGACTCGGTACGAATCTCAAGAGGATAATTTTAATCAGCCGGAAAATGCGCGATCGAATGGCAATCCTAAATCCGATCGCCATCCTGATGATTTGAAGGTTTGGGAGTACAAAATTGTGCGGGCTAGCAGCGATTTGTTTCGCAATCCGGCGATTTTTCACAAGCTGTGCCGGGAAGAGGCGGAAATTGGCTGGATTTTGCTCGAAAAGCTCGATGACAGGCGGGTGCGGTTCAAACGTCCGATCGCGCTGCGGGACGCTCCGAGGGCTAATTTACCAAGTTTTGACCCTTACCGCAGTCATTACGGCCCGATGTCGAATGCGATGACTTGGGCTGCGGCGATCGTGTTGCTGAGCGCGATCGTCCTGCCTGCTGTTTTGGGCTATGCTTTGGTGTCTGCTACTCTCAGCAAAAGTCGTTCTAATTGGCCTCAAACACCGGTTCAATCTTTGCCTTCTCCGGGCGGGCCCGAAAGTAATAATTGAAACTTCGGGAGTTGGTAATTGGTAATGTTTAATTTACCGCTCTCGAAGCCAATTTTATCGCAAGTCTCAATCATTTGTGAACCAGTTTTTTTGGCGAAGCGCTTAGGCGCTCATAGCGCGAAGCAAGAGCGGAGAAGAATCTCTGTTGGTTTGACGGATTTATGCTTGTTACAAGCGTTAATTCGATTTTAAATTTGGGGCGGTATTTCTGAGGGAGCGGATAGCAGTCTCAAGTTATAATTTGTATCTCCTTGAAATTGAGACACGCGGACGAAATAAGTCCCCGCAGGCAAAGCCCCGTTGCTGACTATTGTTTCTGAAGCCGTTCCTAAATTGTTGGACGAAGCAATAAGATCCTCTAATCCAACTGCGCCGTTGCCGTTTAGATCCTGAATTAATTCTACATCAACATCGGCACTCAAACCGTCAACTGTTGCACTGAAAAGGCTCGGACTATTCAGGATGAAACTGTAAATGTCGGTTGGTTGGGCCGCGCCGACAAAATCGCTCGCTGTTTGAATTTCTGTCAGAATGCCCAGGTTTTGTGCTGCGTTTAAGTTGTCGGCGGGCTCGGGGAGAGTGCTCAACAGTCCTTCTTGTTGACCGAATTGAATGTAGTGGTCGATCGCACTTTGAACAGCGCCGCTGGTGACTGCTGCTTGTATCAGCGGATATTTTTCTAGATAAAAGCTGGGATCGAAGAAAGCGCTGGGTTTGCGGTTTTCAAATTGACCGACTTTCAAGTAATGTTCAAATACGGTAAATTGATTTGCTTGGACTGCTGTCTGAACGTCTGGGTTGCTGGCTAGATAGAAACCAACATCGAATAACGGGTTGGGGTTGCGAACTTCAAATTGACCGAATCTGATAAAGTGATCTGCCCCAGAAAATCCGTTGTTTTTGGCAGACTCTGCTACGTCTGTATTCGTTTCTAAATAGTAGCTGGCATCGAACAGGGCGTTGGGATCGCGATTTTCAAATTTGCCAATTTTTCGGTAGTGATCGAAGGCGCTCGATACTGTGCCTCTGGCAACTGCTACGGCGACATCTGGGTTGTTTTCGAGATAAAATTTGCTGTCGAACAGTGTTCTGAGGGTTAGCATTATTAAAAAAAATCTCTCTGTACTTTAGTCTGGAAAGTGCATAATCAAGTTCGATCGAGAATCCAGTTTACACCGAAGTTTTGTGAGGGTGGCTCAATTATGGCTAAATCTGCACTGATGGCAATGCTGCGCCGCGCTGCGAGTATTGCCCAGAAGTCTAGGGAAACGGGCATTCCGGCTGATGAACTGCTGGGGATGCTGACTTCGCGCAGTTCCAATTTTCCCATATCTCGGCGCCAGTTGCTGCACGGGGGTTTGGCGGTAGCGAGTGCTGCTGCTGCTGCGACTTTTACCCGGCAGGGGGCTTTTGCTCAGCAGCAGGGACGATCGCCCATTTTGATTGTCGGTGCCGGGATTGCGGGTTTGACGGCGGGCTATCGCTTGCGCCAGGGGGGCGTGCGTGCCGATATCATTGAGGCAACCAACCGCGCGGGGGGGCGGATTCGGACTGTACCAAAGGTGGCCGGAACGCAAATTTATGCGGATGTGGGAGGAGAATTTATTGACACCGGTCATACTACTTTAATCTCGCTGGCGACGGAATTGGGCCTGCGGGCGATCGACTTAGCTCAAGTGCAGCGGGGATTCGTCAAGGATACTTTTTTCTTTGACAGACGGCGCTTTTCTCTTGAGCAATTAATCGCAGATTTTGCGCCGCTAGCAACTCAAATTAGTGCTGATTTGGAGGACATCGGAGATGAATTTAGCTATCGAGATTTTACGGAAGCAGCGGAAAGATTGGACAATATTTCGATCGCTCAATATCTCGATGGAGCTGATACTAGCACGATTGTCCGGCAGTTGCTCCGCATTGCTTACATCACGGAATACGGCAGAGATGCCGAGGAACAGTCGGCGTTAAATCTGCTGTTTTTAATCGGTTCTGAACCTAACACTTTTGAATTGTACGGCAACAGCGACGAGCGCTATCAAATTGAGGGAGGCAACAGTCAAATCATCAACCGTTTGGCCGGTCAATTGTCTGGTTCGATCGAGGCGGGGACGGTTTTGGAAGCGATTACTCTTTTGCCGGACGGCCGCTATCGGGTAAATTTGCGATCGGGACAAAGCGCCTTCGAGCGCACTTACGAGCGGGTTTTGTTAACTTTGCCGTTTAGCACTCTGCGAGACGTTAAAATTAACGTACCTTTGCCGCAACCGAAGCGCAGGGCGATCGAGCAATTGGGCTACGGTACTAATTCTAAATTAGTTACCGGCTACCGCAGCCGCATTTGGCGGGAAGTTTATCAATCAACTGCTTCTGTTTATACCGATTTAGGCTTTCAAAATAGCTGGGAAGCTACGCCTTTTGCTCCTACTGCTAACGGTTTAGTTACTAATTTTACCGGAGGCAGACAAGGTTTGTCGATCGGTGGCGGAACTCCCGAAGACCAAGCACAAAGATTTTTAGGGCAATTTGAAAGAGTTTTTCCCGGAGTGAGCAATTTAAGAAACGGCAAAGCTGTACGAGCTTTTTGGTCGGGAGAACGCTTTTTTAAAGGTTCTTATTCCTGCTATTTAGTCGGACAGTGGACGCAAATGTACGGCGTAGAAGGCGAACGAGTTGGTAATTTATATTTTGCCGGAGAACACACTTCACTAGAAAATCAAGGTTACATGGAAGGAGGTTGCGAAACAGGACAAAGGGTGGCTGTGGAAATTTTGCAAGATTTGGGTTTGATAACTTCTGCTGATGCTTTGAATACTCGAACTGCGAGCAGTTTGAACAATCGCCGTCCCAGCCGGAAAGTTCCCGGAACCCGGAATCTGAGGAATAGGAATCCGAGTATTAGATAATCTCGTAAGGTGCGCCGAGGCGCACCCTACAAATATCGCAGATAATTCATCAAATAATCTCGTCCGGGTTAATTCCTTGAGCGCGTAAATACTCAGCTAGGCGATCGGCCCGTTCCCGTTCGCGATCGGCCCGTTCGCGTTCGAGTTCGACCCGTTGTCGTTCCGCTGCTATCTGTTCTACACCCCACAAAAGCAGATTTCCTGTTTCATCCCACCAGCGCAACCAATAACCAGTACGCTGTTCTTTTTCCCCCCGCCAAGTTCCCAAATACAAACCAAAATCTGCTATCCAATGGCGACCTTCTTCATCAGGAAATTCTAGTTTGTAATTGCCATTTTGCAAGCGATAGACCTCCAACAATCCACTTTCTGGATCGAAAATGATGTAAGTTGGCACTTGCAGAACTTGTTCGTAAAAAAACCACTTTCCGGGAGGAAAAGTACGTCTAATAGAATATTCCTCGCCGTCCGTTTCCGACAAAAACTCCATCACAATGCTTGGGATTTCTCCTTCCAAGTTTGGGGTGTAGCTTTTGCGGTCTCTTCTCGATTCTATCGGGAGTACGGAAGGTACATAAACCCAATCTGGTGCTTTAATAACTAACTCGCCGTTGACAGTAGCGCAAATGCCAAAGTTGCTAGCAATCAGCATTAGCGGGCCGATTAATCCTCTCAGTTCTAAGATTTCTCGCAGTGCTCCGGCAATTAGCGGTTGACCTGTATTCTCCACGGGCTTTTCTTCTAATTGGAAGTCGTCTGGCAACTTCTCCCAAGTTACGGTGATTGCTACCGTTTTTTGTTTTGGGTGATCTTGAGTCGCGACCATGACTTTATTTGCTAAAGTTTGATATGTTATTATAGCCTTTCTGTGCTCTCATATGAGGTACTGTCGGGCATCGGGCATCGGGCATAGGGCATAGGGCATAAGGCATACCTCATCTTTCTGATAAGTGCTATATAACATACTGTAAGATAAAACGGCGGTTGAAACCGCGTTTGTACAAACAAAACCCGCTTGTATAACGGGTTGAAGTAAGGGCGATTAAAATTACGTTTTGCGTTATCTTATTCAGTCTCGCGTTGCGTGGACTTTATTTTTGTAGGTGCGGTTTCCACCGCCGTTTGGATATGAGAAAAAATATGAAACATTTACAGTTAATACTAGCTTTATCAACCTTGCTAGTCTCGCTAGTTTCAGCTAGCCCTTTGCTGGCAGATTCTACAAATACCAAAATTCAAATTTCACAAATTGACGAGCCGTTTTGCTACATGAAAACTCCCGACGGCAAAACATTAGACTTGGGCAAACTCTGCGAAAAATCCCCAAATTCGGAAACTTCCCCAACTTGCATTACTGGTTCCAATATTGCTGCAAAATTATCAATTGCGGCGGTTAATTATGACGGCAGTTTTTTCAGCGGTAAAGTGGTCAATCAAGGCTGCAAAACAATCAAGAATGTGAAAGTCAATTATGAAGTTTTGGACGAATTGGGTAATTTAATTGATAACGGATTTATTGACGCTCTACCAGTTACTGTTGCACCCGGAGAGTCCGCTACTTTTCGGGGTGCAGTTGTCGCAGGGGCTAAGGTGCAGGCGACTTATGCAGATGCTTTAGAATGATTGTGGCGATTTGCCCGATCGCTGTTATCATATTTTGGCTCAGATATCTCTATGACTTACGCAGAGATCCCCCTCGCATCCCCCTTAAGAAGGGGGACTTTGAATAATAATCTTGTCCCCCCCTGATTAAGGGGGGTTAGGGGGGATCGAAGTTTGAATATTCTTGCAGAGATTCCCAAAAACAGAATTTGCGAGGGCAAAATATCTTGAAAACTCGATCGACATACTGGCAAATTTTACCTTACCTCCGTCCCCAAAAACAAACCATCGGTAAAGCATTAGCTTGTACCGTAGTATTTACCATATTTTGGCCGATAATCGCGTGGCTGGTTGGCGAAACAGCAAAATTTATAGGAAAAGGAGATTTAAAAGGATTTGCTCAAATTGCCGCACTGAGTGCGGTGATATTTCTGATTCGCGGTACGGCCCAGTACGGTCAAGATACGCTGATGGCAAAAGCAGCTTTGACTATTGCTTTAGAAATCCGTAAAAAAGTTTACGCGCACCTCCAAAAACTCAATATCGGCTACTTTGAAACTGCCAAAACCGGAGATTTATCCTATCGCCTCACCGAAGATATTGACCGCATTGGCGAAGTTGTAAATAAATTTTTCCATCAGTTTATTCCTTGTGTTTTGCAGCTAATTGCTGTTTTGGGATATATGATTTATCTCAACTGGCAATTAACTTTAGGTGCATTAATTATCGCACCGCTGATGGCTATCTTAATTGGCTGGTTTGGTGAAAGATTGCTGAGTTATTCGCGGCAAAGTCAAAATCGCATTTCTGATTTATCCGCTTTGCTGACAGAAGTATTTAGCGGCATTCGTTTAATCAAAGCATTTGTGGCTGAAGATTACGAAATTGCCCGCTTTGGAGAAGAAGCAGAACAAAACCGCCGCGCTAAGTATTTGTCGGAAAGAGTAAAAGCGCTTCAGTTCGTTGTAGTTGGCTTTCTGGAAGCGATGAGCGTGATTTTGCTGTTTTTCCTGGGAGGTTGGCAAATTGCGCGAGGAAACCTCACAGGTACTCAATTTATCAGTTATATCGCAGGGGTGGCACTGTTAATTGACCCGATCGCCATTACAACTGCAAATTACGGCGATTTCAAGCAGGGAGAAGCTTCTAGCGATCGCATTTTTGAACTTTTAGCCATTCAACCAACAGTCGTCGAAAAGCCAGGGGCGATCGAACTTCCCCGCGTTACAGGTAAAGTCGAATATCGCAACATTAATTTTGCCTACCCATCTCAACATCCTCTTGATAAGCATGGAAAACAGCTTCAACCCCTTGATAAGGGGGGGCAAGGGAAGCATGGAAAACAGCTTCAATCCCCCCTTGATAAGGGGGGGCAGGGGGGGGTTCCGATTTTGCAAAACATGAGTTTGTTGGTGCTTCCCGGAGAAATGATCGCTCTTGTGGGTGCATCCGGTGCCGGGAAAACTACGTTAGTAAACTTGTTACCGAGATTTTACGATCCGCAAGCGGGACAGATTTTAATTGACGGTATTGATATTCAAGATGTCACCTTAAATACTCTGCGCCGGCAAATCGGGATTGTACCGCAAGAAACGATTTTATTTTCGGGTACGATTGCTCAAAATATCGCTTTTGGTCAATCTTATTATGAACTAAAAGATGTGGAAAAAGCGGCACAAATTGCTAACGCGCATCAATTCATTACTGAGTTTCCCGACGGTTATCAAACTTGGGTTGGAGAAAGGGGTGTAAATTTATCTGGCGGACAAAAACAAAGAATTGCGATCGCCCGTGCGGTTCTGCTCGCTCCCAGAATTTTGATTTTGGATGAAGCTACATCGGCGCTGGATTCGGAATCTGAAGGTTTAGTGCAGGAAGCCCTGGAAAGATTGATGCGCGATCGCACGGTATTTATTATCGCACACCGCTTGGCTACTGTCCGCAGAGCCGATCGCATTTTAGTTCTCGAAAAAGGCAGAATTGTGGAATCGGGCACCCATGAGGAATTGCTCGAAAAGGGCGATCGATATGCGGGCTACTACGCGCAACAGTTTAGTCAGTAGGGTATCTTAGAAACCGGGTTTTTGGCCGAATCTGCTGGCCTCAACGAAGTATTATCAAAAAAACCCGGTTTCTGATTACCAGGCGCACTTCGACCAAAGAAACCGGGTTTTTGGGCGAATCTGCTGGACACAACTAAGTATTCTCGAAAAAACCCGGTTTCTGACTACCCGCGCGTAATTCCTTTGAGGAATGGTACAATAAATAATCGAGCTGGATATTTACTAACTCCAGTTAAAAAGAAGAGGCCGTGTCAGCATGATTCAAACCACAGCCAAACTACTAACATTGATACTAAACACAACGAGTCAGTAAAGCTATGTCTGCTAAAGATGCCTTTCACGAAGTCGTTAAAATCGCTCTCCAGAAAGATGGATGGCAGATTACTCACGATCCATATACTTTACAAGCAGGAACTTTAGAACTTTACATCGACTTGGGTGCCGAAAAGGTGGTTGCGGCCGAAAAAGATGGACAGAAAATTGCCGTTGAAATCAAAAGCTTTACTGGCCCGTCCAAAATCTCCCAATTTTATACAGCTTTAGGGCAATTCATTAGTTATCGAGCAGCTTTACAAAAACAAGAAATTGACCGTATTTTATACCTAGCAGTACCAGGAAATGTCTACGATAGCTTTTTTACAATGGGGTTTATTCAGTCTTTAGTTCAACAAAATCAAATTCATTTAATCGTTTATGATATAGAACAGGAGGCGATCGCACAATGGCAAATGTAGACCTTTATCGGCAACACATCCAAAATCTGCTTTCCCAACACGCTAGTCTGGTGTGGGATGAGCGAATTCAGGCTCAAACTATCTTTGATATCGATCGCGATCATTATCAATTAATTTATGTAGGCTGGCGCAATCAGCGGCGAGTTTATGGCCCGGTGTTGCACCTAGATATTATGGACAATAAAATCTGGATTCAGCAGGATGGCACTGAGGTGGGTATTGCTAACGAACTCGTTGAATTGGGAGTTCCCAAAGAAGATATTGTACTTGGGTTTGACCCGCCGATGATGCGGAAATTGAGTGATTTTGCGATCGGATAAGTTTTCGGGTTTTTCCTATTAGATAGTCGCCCGAATGCTTCTCCATTGCGGTTTGCGCTGCAACGGAAAATGCGATCGCTAATCAACCCAATTTTCTAAGGTTAATCCTGGGATACGCGACAATTCTCTAACATTATTCGTCACGAGTGTCAGCCCCAAACTGATTGCTTGGGATGCTATCAGCAAATCCATTGGGCCTACGACAATACCTTGACGTTCTAATCCTGCTCTAATTTGTCCATAAGTTTGGGTGCTTCTTTCATCAAAAGGAACTATTGGTAAAGTTATTAAAAACTGAGTGAGTGCAGCCCGATTTTGTTCTTGACGCTGACTTTTGTAAACTCCATACTCAAGTTCGGCAATAGTAACAGATGAAATGCCAATATCAAAAATTTCAAGTGTTTGGAATTTATCGAATACTTTTTGTGGTTTGCGCTTGATGATGTAGATGCAGATATTAGTATCTAGTAAAAATCTCATTCAAAAGCCTCTCTCGTCTCCAAAGGAAGCTTATCCCTGACTAGCATAAAGTCGTCAGAAAACATACTTAAACTATCAAAAAAAGTTTTCCAAGGATTTTCTTTGGAGATTAGGACAAGAACATCTCCTATTTTTTTGACATACACTTCATTTCCTGCAAAATGAAATTCTTTGGGTAATATGACTGTCTGGTAGTCATCCGCGATCGATAATCTCGCAGTATTCATGGTTTTTCCTCCTGGTGGTTCAATTTATATTTTAGATTTACCGTCCACTTGCTCTAACTAAATTGTAGCAGAGGATGGTAGGTTTAGTTGTCCCATGAGTTTCTTTCTTCAAGAAGTTCCCGATCGATTTCTTCAACAGTTCTGGAAACATGACGGCTGCGGATTTCTGTCAGCAATTCCAACACTTTACGCCGCCCACCTTGAGGCTTTTCTGGTATAATCACAAAAACTTCAACCTCTTCGCCCACAGATCCAGGTGGCACTTGAATTTCAAGTTTATTTCCTGCAAGAACTTTGGTGGTAATCCGTATTGCTGACTGCATAATTCCTCCTTTGCGATTATGATCAATTTTCCACAGCCCCTAAAGCTTTGAGCGTGGCTTTCTCAACTTCCGTTAAACCCGCAACACCCTTGATATTCATCTCCTCATAAAGTCCGTCTGTGAGAGTCTTGATGCACTCCCGTGTATTGACATCCCAAAGTTTAATCGTGTTGTCACCGCTGCTACTGGCAAGGCATTCACCGTTGGGACTAAAGGCGACTGAAATAACCGCGTTTTCATGTTCGGTGAAAGTCCACAAACACTCTCCCGTATGGCTATCCCAGAGTTTAATGATGTTGTCAACACTGCCACTGGCAAGCCATTCACCATTGGGACTGAATGCGACTGAAAGAACCCAATTTTCATGTCCGGTGAAAGTCCGCACACACTCTCCAGTATGGCTATTCCAAAACTTGATCGTGTTGTCAAAACTGCTGCTGGCAAGCCATTCACCGTCGGGACTGAATGCAACTGAACGCACTGAATTTTCATGTCCAGTGAAAGTCCGCAAGCACTCTCCCGTATGGCTATCCCAAAGCTTAATAGTGTTGTCAACACTGCCACTGGCAAGCCATTCACCGTCGGGACTGAATGCAACTGAAACAACCCAATTTTGGTGTCCGGTGAAAGTCCGCAAACACTCTCCAATATGGCTATTCCAAAGCTTGATCGTGTTGTCATAACTGCCACTGATCAGCCATTTACTGTCAGGACTAAAAGCGACTGAATAAACCCAATTCTCATGGCCGGTGAAAGTCCGCAAACATTCTCCGGTGTGGCTATCCCAAAGCTTAATCGTGTTGTCACAACTGCCACTAGCAAGCCATTCACCATCGGGACTAAAAGCAACTGAACGTACTGAATTCTTATGTCCTTTGAAAGTCTTTATACACTTTTTGGTATGGCTATCCCAGAGTTGAATAGTATTATCATTACTGCCACTGGCAAGCCATTCACCGTCGGGACTGAAGACTACTGAAATAACCGAATTTTCATATCCAGTAAAAGTCCGCAAACACTCTCCATTATTGCTATCCCAGAGTTTAATACTGCTGTCAAAACTGCCACTAATCAGGCATTGACCATCTGGACTGAAGACTACTGAAAGAACCGAATTTTCATGTCCGGTCAAAGTCCGCAAACACTTTCCGGTATTGCTATTCCAAAGCTTGATGGTATTGTCATCACTGCCACTCATAAGCCATTCACCATCGGGACTAAAAGTAACTAAATTTATAGAGTTTTCATGTCCGGTGAAAGTCTGCAAACACTCTCCTGTATGGCTATCCCAAAGCTTAATAGTATTGTCAAAGCTGCCACTGGCAACCAATTCACCGTCGGGACTGAAGACTACTGAAAAAACCGAATTTTCATGCCCTGTGAAAGTCCGCAAACACTCTCCCGTATGGCTATCCCAAAGCTTAATAGTGTTGTCAAGACTGGCACTGATCAGCCATTCACCGTCGGGATTGAAGGCGACTGAACGCACTTTATTTTCATGTCCGGTAAATGTTCGCAAACAGTCTCCGGTATGGCTATCCCAAAGCTTGATCGTTTTATCATAACTGCCACTGATCAGCCATTTACTGTCAGGACTAAAAGCGACTGAATAAACCCAATTTTCATGGCCGGTGAAAGTCCGCAAACATTCTCCGGTGTGGCTATCCCAAAGCTTGATCGTGTTGTCACAACTGCCACTAGCAAGCCATTCACCATCGGGACTGAAAGCAACTGAACGTACTGAATTTTTATGTCCCCGACAAGTTAAAAGTTCTTTGGCACTTACTGCATCCCACAAACGAACAATACGGTCTTGACCACCTGTAGTAAAGAGTTTGCCATCTGGACTAAATGCCACAGACCAAGAATTACCAAAGGCTTTAGCAAAAACAGATTCTGCTAAATTAGCCTCGGTCAAATTGGCGCGCCGCAGACTAGCATTTGTAAAATTAGCACCTTTAATGATGGTATGAGAAAGGTCTTTTCCTTCCAAAACAGCATTGTCCTTTTTCACTAACAGCGTCGCCGCATTCCCTCCCACATAACCCACCTCGCTTTCAGTTTGACGCCGCGTTGCTTCTATAATTTCTAGAAGAGGCGAAACCCCGGTTTCAGAAACCATCGGCAACAACAAATCCAGGACTGCTTTCGTCAGTGGCGCTTGTCCGAAACTCTGACGGAGTTGTCCTAAATCTTCCGCCGCAAATCCTTTTAAAGGCGCAATAAGCTCACCATTATTTCTCTTTTGGGCTTGCAATCGACAATAATTAGACCAAGTGTATTCTTGAGGCGCTGCATTACGATCTAAACAAGACTGTTCAGGCGCAACTAATTCGGTAAAATCTGCCGCCAAAACTCCCAATTCCGCTGCAAATTTATAAGCGACAAAAAACTCTAATAACGAACGGTGGGCTGGAGTATAATCGCCGTCGGCATTACGAATCAGCATCGTTTGACCCATCATGTCGTAGTGCCAGTGGTCTAAGTCTTTTTCCTCTTGGACGATGGAACCAAACAGGCCGCGAATGCGATCGGGAAAACCGCGATAATTCAGGCTCATTTGGTTGGTTGACAGCATTTCCCAAGACAGTTCGCACAAAAAGTAAAGCTTATCTGCTAAGGAAGTAAAAGTCCGTTCAGCTTTGATATCTCTCTCTATCTTCCGCCGCACCGCATACAGATAAATCCGCGACATATCGACTGGTTTTCCAGCTTCAATATCCGGCAATGCTTCCAAGATTAACTCGGTCATCACCGGGCGGCGCGCTAAATCCAATAACTGCGGGTTTCCCATCACTTTTTCGACAGTAGCGGCTTCTGTTTGAAATGACAGCGCTTGCCCAATTTGCTCGTCGTTAAATTTCTCTAATTCTAATACTTCAAATTGGGGAGTTTCGCCTGTTAAAATGGTTGTTGACGCTTGCAGTTCAGCATTGAACAATGCCCGTCCTTCCTTGCCTTCAGGAAAGTGTTCGGTACGGCAAGTGAGGATGACTTTTGCGCCGGGAACGACGGTTTTTGCTAGTTCCCAGAAGTTGTTGATGGTTTCTTGCCGATCGCACTTAGCGGCCATTTCATCAAAACCATCGAAAATCAACAGAAACTTACCCATCCGATTCAGTTGTTCAAAGGCCGAATAACCCGCCAAAGGTATCTCGTGTTTCCGAAAGAAAAACTCCGAAAATAGCGACTCCACACTAACGGCTTTCGCGTAATCTCGCAGCGGAATTACTAACGGCAAACGCGGACGTTCCAAACCGCGTTTTTGAGCATCTCGGTAGCGTTGCAGCGCCATCCAAGCATAGTGCATCACAAACCAAGTTTTCCCCGTCCCAAATTCTCCTAAAACTGAAATATGTTCTTTTACTGGGTCATTCAACCACAAATCAATATAACCCTCGATCCAGCCATCTCGCCCGTCATAATGACTCACGCCTATCTTGCGGTGAGTATCGGGATCGATTTCTTCTTTCGTACAAGCTAGCGGCACGTATTTTTTATCAATTTCCCGGCTAGTAATTTCCGTTTCCAGCCAATCGAGATAAGCGGTAAAATCGGCATCTTGGTCGAGCAATTCATCGAAGGTATAGCAAGCTAAATTATGATTTTCTGGTTTCTCTACTTCATCCCGCGCGGCGCGACTGATGCGGCGGGCGGTGACTAACCATCCTTCATCGGTGCGCTGTTTTTCCACCGACTCGCGCAAGGCCGAAATGTCCTTGAGTCCGGCTTCTCCGGCAACTCCGCGCACTAAAATGCGATCGTACCGATTGCGTCTGACGGGAATATTGATAATCCATTCAAAATAGTTATCTTCCCAAATTTCATATTTCTCAAACCGATAACTTAATGTCTCAAACCAACCTCGAACTTGTTGCGATAAAACAAAAGCTTGAGACTTTTGAATATTGTTGGATTCGGCTGCGGGAAGTGCGGGATAATCTTGAGATTCCAACCGCGCAAATTCGGTGCGAATTCCTTCCAGCGTGGGAAGGCGTTCGATGCGATCCATTACCATACATAGGCGTTTTTGCAAAGAGGCGAGCGAATTTCCCACCATCACATCTCCCAGCGTCCGCGTCCGCTTTGCTACTTCCATAAACACGGCGGCAAATGCCATAAATTCCCGTCTGGGATCGATGCCTAAAGCGCGAATTTCCTTGCCCAAAGCCGACTCGTTGAGATAATCTTCGCCAGCTTGAATTAAAATGGCTGGGCTATCGGACTCGAAAGCTTTGCGAAATGCTGATTCAATTTCTTTTTGGCGAAACAGTTCTAAAATTTGTTTGGGTTTGCCAGCGCCGTATTCTACTAAAGTATAAACATAAACTCCGCTAAAATCTGCTGGTGGCGCGTCGGGGTCGAGGTTGAATTTTTTTAATAATTTGATGACAGCTTCGTTGCGCTGAAGCTTGTCTTTGACGGTGCCGAAGGGAATGGCTGTCACGAGGCTGATAACTAAGTCGAGACTAATTGGGATCATTGAGGCTTTCCTGTTTATCGGTGGTCGTAATGCTCAAATCTCAAATTGGTAGGCTGTGTCCCTGAAATGTGTTGCGGATCGCAAACTGCTCTAATTCTATGTTAACAGGAGTTACGCACTCCGGCAAAAGAAACCGGGTTTTTACCGACTCTGCTGGCTGGAACGAAATATTTTCGGAAAAAACCCGGTTTCTGACTACCCGTGCGTAGGTTCTATCCAGTTAATTAGCTTAGCATATTTCACCAAAATGACAGTAATTAAGCATGGTGAAATCCGACATATTTTGCATTAAATATAAGGGTTATATTGGTTGTTGTTTCATAGCTGTAAAAGCTAAAATATAGATAACTTACAAACAAATTTTGCTATCTATGAAAATACAATCTTCCGTCTTAGTCCACCTGGGATTTGGCAAATATGTACGCTCCGATCGCGTAACGGCAGTAATACCAATCGAAGAAGAACGGGGACCCGGTCGGCGCACTTTCGTGCACGTAGACGGCGAAGCTGACCCGATCGTTGCTTCGCGCGCCGAAGATACGATCGTCCGGGATTTGGTGCAGGAACCGCGCGAAATTACCCAAGCTCGCCAACAACAAGAAATCCTCCAAGATTTGCTGGCAGATTTGACCAATGTCAACGTCACCGTGCGCCGCATCAGCCGCGATGAAGGCGGACTCGACCTCGAACGTTTGGAGCGTCGGATTCGCCAAATATTAGAAGCATAAAAACAAAAGACCGCATGAGCGGTCTCGATCCCAGTCCGCGCAGGCGGACTTTGTTTGTGCAAACCTGGTTTCTCATCGCCGGAATTGATTTATGCAAACCTGGTTTCTAATACCATTTCTCTAACATCATGCAATAGTCTCCGACCCCCCCTAGCCCCCCCGATGCTTTGGGGGGGGACAAGAATACTGTTGCATTTTGAAATTGGTATAACCGCCGGAATTGATTTATGCAAACCTGGTTTCTCATCGCCGGAATGGATTTGTGTAAAAGCTAATTCTACTTCAATGTAACTTCGATATCCGCTAAACCGGTGAGTTTTTCCACGGCTTGCTGTTCTTCAACTCGCGGTACAAAAATAGTTAAACCTCCGGGAACGCATTCAATAGTAATCGGAGTAATGCCGAAAAGTTCCCCGTCTACAACTACTTTCTGAGGCGGATCGGTAGTAATTTTTACCTTTTTGGCGCGCAAATAACCGATGTCATCCCGATCGCTCGGATTGCCAGTCAAAGCTGTTTGCAATAGGTGATAGGAAGCTGCGATCGCCCCAGCTTTATTTTCAGGCGCAACCAGCGTCACGTCCAGCAAGCCGTCATCAAAAACAATCCCCGCCGGGCCTTGAGCTAAAATCGAAGTAGCCGGCGCTGCATTCGCCACCGTGACGGCCACAGCAGTAACGCTGACGATTTTATCTTCTGTTTCGATTTCCGCTTCAAATCTTTCTAGATTGTTTAACTGTTTAATTCCCGACAGAATGTAAGCCAGCATTCCCCAGCGATTCTTCATTTCGCGATCGGCCAATTCGACAGTTTCCGCCTCAAAACCCACCCCAGCTAACAAAACCATCGGCATTTTACCGTTGCAACTCGCCGCATCCACCACCCGCCTCAACCCTCCCAAAATAGTTTCACAGGCGGCTTCAATTGTATTCGGAAGCTCTAAAGCATTAGCAAAAGCATTTGCAGTTCCCCGCGAAATAATTCCTAAAGGAATATTTGTGCCGACAATTTCCCCAGCAACGGCTGATAATGTGCCGTCACCCCCGCAAGCAATAATTTCGTCAACTCCCCTATCCACTGCTTCGCGGGCGAGTCGATCTGCGTCTATTTCTGGCGTTGTCAGCACAATATCCAAGTCAATAAACGGCTCTAAAATATTCTGAATTAAAGCTAAATCTAGGTCTGGATCTCTGTTGCCGGCGACGGGATTAAAAATTAGGCAAGCTGAACGTTTCATGATCGGTAATCGGTAATTGGTAATAGGTAATGGCTGAACTGAAATCATCGATTTTTTTTCCGTTTGTATCGAAGTTTCGCTCCCCCTAAATCGCTCTTAGGATCGAAAACTTAATAACTTAAACACCTCCTACAATCTTCTCTCCTGTAAGTTGTAAGAAAGAAGGAGGCTCTTCCTCCGCACCTGCATTACCAGGCTCTTCCTGGTAACGAGCCAAAACTCCGAAAACAAACCTCACCTATTTTTCAAAGGTTTGATTAAGACTTGACAAAAGTCCATTCTAACACTTCGCGCGGAGCCTTTGCCAGCGCTTCCTTAATTTCCTCATTGCTGTCAAACTTGACTTTATCTAAGCGGCACGCTTCGACGTTCACAGTAAACTTGTCGTCTTCAAAAGGCCAAGGAGTTACAGTTACGAGTTCGTTGCTGTGCTGTAGAATATCGTAGCGCTTTCCGTCGGGGCCGACACTAATTTCTAAAGCTCGTTCTCCGGCGGGCAACTCGCCACTGCAAAGAATTAATGATAGCCGATCGCACCACTGAAAAAAAGCATAGGCTGAGGCCGCCTCTTCTTTAGAAATCTTCAACTCCTCCCGCCATTTTTTTTGGTTGGCGAGTTGTTCGTCCAAAAAATCGTCTAATTCCTTCGACTCTCCCCGCTTTCCTTCGTTCAGATAGCTCATGTGCATGGAAGTCAGCATTGCTACCCACCGCCCCCGATATATAGAAGTCTCGGTCAGTCCTTTCATTTTAGGCACTGAAGTTTCCGTGTCCAAGGTAAAATCTAAGGGCGCGCCGGCTTCAGTCAAAATATCTTCTTCCCACTCTTTTTCTAAATCGTCGTGGTGGGAAATAGCGGCTATGGTTTCGTAGAGGCGAACCGGAGATTTCGAGCGCTTCCACTGTCCGCCAAGTTGGGCGGCGAGCAAAGCGTGGGCGCGGTGATAAATAATTTGCCAACCGGTGGCGGTTAAGTTAGCAATCATTGAATTTTTCTCCTGAATTGAGTTGAGTGAAAAGATTAAAAATTTTCCAGTGCGAGACAGAATTTTGAGAGTTTCCAACTTAGGAATTAAGCTTTTTGTTTCGGCAAAACTCGATCTCGATCGCCAACAATGCAATTAGTTCGATCGTTCGGACTCAGTTTTTCATAAAAGTCTGAGCACCCAAGTCGGAACCATCTGACAGAAGAGTACCATTCTCAAGAAGCTCTTAAAAACCGGGTTTCTGAACGAAAGATATAGGTTGTGATGCTAAATTCGCGGTCAGAAACCCGGTTTTTGCCACAGAGATGTGAGAACCATCAAAGGTAGAAACGAAGTTAAATCACAAAAGGTTCGATCGCGATTTCCTGCCATTTCCCCTCAAATCGTTCCACAACCAAAGGTGTGACTCGGAACTTGGGGGGAGTCCCGTCCAGAACATCAATCCGCAAACACGAATAAGGACGGCGTTTGTGGGAACCTTGACCGCTGCGGCCGACAAATAGCAAAGATTCCGCTACCCGCTGGCCGGCGGTTTTGACACCCGGTTCGCGCCCCAACCGATAAGCTTCAGGACTTGATGGTTCCTCCAACACCGGGCCTTCCGGGCGCTGGCGGCGCAGGCTGTGCCCGCTTCCCCCGCAAACAATCCAATTAATCCCAGAGTCGCCGTGTCCGGTATCCCCAGTCCGCAGGTGTTCCAGACAGTGGGCGTGGCCGGTCAGCACCAAATCTACTAGCGATCGCCCGCCCGCCACTTCTCCAACTGCATCGCGCACCACGTCGAGTACCTCGCGCAACCGCAACCGCACGGCCAAAGTTTGAGCTTGATTCCACTTGGTCGCCTCGGTTACGTAGGGGGGATGGTGCAGGTAAATTACCCGCCCCCGCACGTCTGAATCGCGCCAAGAGTCAATCAGTCGCCTTTCGAGCCATTCGAGCTGTTCAACATCGGTGGCTGTTTTGTCCGAGGACAGTTGTTTGTGAATATCCATCAGCATTTCGTCAACTTGCGCTAATTTGGCGCTCAAGTCGTCTAGCTGTTCGGCTTCTTCTGGAATTTCGGGGTTTAGCCGATCGCACATTTCCAGCATTGCCAATTTTTCTCGTTCCAACTGCTGGCGCTCGATTTCCAAATTCCGGCGGCGAATGTCGCCTTGTTTGGTTTTCGGCAGCGGCAAGGGTTCGTTGAATGTATTGGAGTCGAGGGCGAAGAAGTCGATGCCGCCGCTGCGGAACGTGTAATAGCGGTTGGGCAAGCGCGTAAAGCTTCCGGGCTGGTAGCGGAGGCAGCGGCCTGTGCTGGTGCTGGCGGTGTAGTGGGTGTCTAGGTGGCGATCGAGTTCTCCCGGCAATTTGTGAGCTTTCAGGTAGTCGAGAAATGCTTTAGCGTAGGCATTTCCGCGATCGGAACCGTGCCAGCCAACATCGAGATCCAACTTGGCACCCAACAGCTTCCGCAGGGGCAAAGCTGTTGCCGACAGAATGCCGTAGACTACGGGCAAGTCGTAATAGTCGTGGTTTCCCGGTACTGGCAAAAACGGAAAGTTAAACACCATGCGATCGTAAGCAATCCGAGAAGGATGTTCGCCGCCGACGATAAATTCTCGGTAGGGGCGAATAAAGTTTTGCAAGTAATATTCGCTGGAACCGACGAGATAAACTACATCCCCCGTGTGGAGGAGGAAACGGCAAGTTTCCCGCTGCGAGAGCATTTGCTGGGCAATCTGCCGCTGCGGGTTGTGGCCGCGGTGGTTGCTCGTGCCGCTGTCCCCTGCGACTAAAAACGAAAACTCTGGAGAGTCGCTGGTTCGATCGTCCAACACAATTCGAGTTTGGTCAATTCCCCGATCGACGATCGCCTGTTCTTGCCACCGCACCCGCTCGTTCATTTTGCTGATTTTAACTGTTATTCGCGGGTCGGACACGAATTTCACACCACCTAGTCTCCCAAATTGCTGAGTTCCTAGTTAATAATGCAGCGATCGATCGAGTTTTTACATCTCTCTAAAAGCTGAATATTGACGCGCCCTCCGTCAGAAACCGGGTTTTTGGCGAGAATACACAGATTGCAGCCCACAGAAACAGGCAAAAACCCGGTTTCTTTGTTTGGTTTGACGCGCCCTCCGTCAGAAACCGGGTTTTTGGCGAGAATACACAGATTGCAGCCCACAGAAACAGGCAAAAACCCGGTTTCTTTGTTTGGTTTGACGCTCCCTCCGTCAGAAACCGGGTTTTTGGCGAGAATACACAGATTGCAGCCAGTAAAAACGGCCAAAAACCCGGTTTCTCAAAGTTTTGATGCGACGATCGCAATCACGACACCGCGCCCTGTCCTGATTGCGGATCATCTTAATTCCGACGCTACCGGATTTGAGATTACCACCGACTGAAACCAGCCAAAAACCCGGTTGCTCTAAGCTTTGATGCGATCGCCCCGTCTCTCAACTAAAATAAGAGTTTGTACGAGGCGCTGCTGTTTGTTGCCGAAGACGAGGGAATCCATCAAGAACTTGGGAAAATAACGCCAACAATGCCAGCCAACTATACCGAACTCGAAAAACGCCTTTGGGAAGCAGCCGACGAACTCAGGGCCAACTCCAAACTCAAGCCTTCGGAATATTCCGTCCCCGTTTTGGGGTTGGTTTTTCTGCTATATGCCGACTATAAATTTGCCCTGGTTTCGCAGCAAATTGCAGCCGGCACCAGCAGCAGGCGGCGCACCGTGGGCAAGGCGGATTACCAGGCAAAAGGAGCGCTTTATCTGCCGGAAACTGCCCGTTTTGATTATTTGCTCGATCGCCCGGAATCGGATGATATTGGCGGGGCGATTAATGGGGCCATGAAGGCGATCGCCGATGAGAACGAGGAACTCGGCGGCGCTTTGCCTAGAAATTACAACAGCTTGGAAAAACCGATTTTGCGGGAGTTGTTGAAAATCTTAAATCGGATTCCCAGAGCAAATATTACTGAAGATGCCTTTGGGGAAATTTATCAGTATTTCCTGGGGAATTTCGCTCAGAAAGAAGGGCAGAAAGGCGGAGAGTTTTTTACTCCAATTTCCCTGGTAAAGCTGATTGTCGAGGTCATAGAGCCGAATTGCGGGCGAATTTTAGACCCTGCCTGCGGTGCTGGGGGAATGCTGGTACAGAGTGCAATTCGGGTTAGGAATAAGTTAGGATTTGACCCGAATCAAGTTATTAGCGTTTACGGTCAGGAAAAAGTAGACGGAACTGTGAAACTCTGCCAGATGAACTTGGCAGTTCACGGCGTTTCTGGTTTGCGAAATATCCGGGAAGGTAACACTTATTATCAAGATATTCACAGCAGCGTGGGTGAGTTTGATTTTGTGATGGCGAATCCGCCGTTTAATGTGAATGGAGTTGACAGAGAGAAGATTAAGGGCGACCCTCACTATCCCTTTGGCGCGCCGACTACTGACAATGCAAATTATCTCTGGATCCAGCTATTTTATACTGCTTTGAATGGGAACGGACGGGCGGGGTTTGTGATGGCAAACTCGGCATCGGATGCGCGGGGTTCGGAGTTGGAGATTCGCCGCCGGTTGATACAAACCGGGGCGGTGGATGTAATGATTGCGATCGGTTCTAATTTCTTTTATACGGTGACATTACCATGTACGCTGTGGTTTTTCGACAAACGCAAATGTAGAGACGTTCCGGTGGAACGTCTCCTCCTCCATCCACCGGAACGTCTCCTCCATCCACCGGAACGTCTCCTCCATCTCCATCGCAAGGATCGGGTATTATTTATTGATGCGCGGCATATTTACAGGCAAATTGACCGCGCCCACCGCGAGTTTAGCGAAGCACAGATTGAGTTTATCTCAAATATTGTGCGGCTGTACCGAGGGGAAAAGCCAGAGTTGACGGCTGATGCCGAAATGCTGATTGAAACTTTCCCAGACAAGGTTTATCGGGATGTGGCGGGGTTGTGTAAAATAGCAACATTGGATGAGATTGAGGCCCAGGGATGGAGTCTTAATCCAGGGCGTTATGTGGGGGTGGCCCAACGTCAGGAGGCGGAGGATTTTGATTTTGCCGCACGGTTGGAAGAGTTGAATGAGGAGTTGGAAATATTGAATGTTGAGGCGCGGGGGTTGGAAGAAACAATTGCTGAGAATGTCGTGATATTGTTGGAGGGGATAAAGAAATGACACAAATCAAAAACAATATCCTTAACGATGTCTGTGAGTTGATCGTTGATTGTGAACACAAAACTGCACCAACACAAGCAACAGGCTATCCATCTATTAGAACGCCTAATATCGGAAAAGGAAGACTGCTACTTGACAATGTAAATCGCGTATCAGAACAAACTTACAAGGCTTGGACAAAAAGAGCTATTCCACAAGCTGATGATTTAATTTTAGCTCGTGAAGCCCCAATTGGAAACGTTGCAATTATTCCAAATAATGTCAAAGTTTGTCTCGGACAAAGAACGGTTTTAATTAGAGCAAATAAAGATAAGATTGAGCCTAATTATCTTGTATATCTGCTACTTGGAGACGAAATTCAAGGCAAAATATTATCTATTTCAAATGGTGCAACTGTACACCATTTAAACATGAAAGATATTCGCAACTTAGAACTGCCTAAATTGCCTTCTCTTTATACACAACGCAAAATTGCTGCGATTCTGTCAGCGTACGATCGCCTAATCGAGAATAACACACGGCGGATTGAGATATTGGAGGAGATGGCGCGATCGATCTACCGCGAGTGGTTCGTCAACTTCCGCTTCCCCGGCCACGAACAGGCGCAGATGGTAGATTCAGAATTGGGCCCGATTCCCGAAGGCTGGGAGGTTGGCAGATTAGATGATGCGCTAATTCTCCAGAGAGGGTTCGACTTGCCAACTCAACAGCGTAAAGAGGGTAATATTCCAATTTATGCCTCAACGGGAGTTACCGGAACTCATAACGAAGCTAAAGTAAAAGCGCCTGGTGTAGTAACTGGGCGAAGTGGTTCTCTAGGAACTGTAATTTATATTGATGAGGATTTTTGGCCTCTAAATACAACCCTGTGGGTAAAAGAATTTCGTCGGGTTACACCGCTTTATGCCTTCTATTTGTTGAGTAATTTAAAGTTAGAACAATATAACTCTGGTGCAGCAGTTCCAACACTAAATAGGAATGATATTCATGGTCGGTCAGTAGTTATACCACCTCAGAAAATATTAGAACATTTGAATCTGTTTGTTGAACCGCTACTTGTCCTAAAGAAGAATCTATTAAAAAGGAGTGATTACCTTCGCCAAACCCGCGACTTACTCCTACCCAGACTCATCTCAGGCGAAATCGACGTAGAAAACCTCGACATCAAAACCGGAGAAATCGCCGCCTAATTTCATATAATATAGAGACGTTCCGGCGGAACGTCTCTACAAATTACCCACCATCACAAAATTAGAGCAATTATGGTACTGACAAAACCTATCTCAAAAACCATCACCAGTTTGCTTAATCTGCGAGAAAGATTCAATCTGACTCCAACAAGCAACGATCAATTTTCCCCAGAATTTACCCAAAACTTACCCGAACTCACCGACTCTGAAACAGCCGCATTAGACCAAATCAGAAACCGATTTCTGCGCCATAGAGAACGCGGTTCCCTAGCCGAAGGAACCATCAATCACTTAGTCATTTCTCCCTTATTAACCCTAGCCGGCTTATACGACGAGCCCTTCTTTGTCACCACAGAACCCGAAGTTGAACTTCTCCTAGAAGACAGAGACGAAATACTCAGAGGACGCATCGACACCCTAATTATTCAACAGCAACTCTGGGTATTAGTTGTAGAATCCAAATCAACAATCGCCTTTTCTGTTGCCCTCCCCCAAGCCCTCACCTACTTGATGGCAAACCCCAACCCAGAACTCCCCGTCTATGGATTAATCACAAACGGTGACGAATTCCAATTTATTAAACTCCTAATCCAACCTAACCCGAACTACGATTTATCTAATATTTTCTCCCTGCTACTCCCCCATCGCAATCAACTGTATGACATTATGCGAATCCTCAAACAAATTAGACAAATCATGCTCCAATCATCCTGATAAAAATATCATATTGTAGAGACGTTCCGGTGGAACGTCTCTACAATATCCCTCATAAATCAACCCATAACTACCCTTATGACCTTATACAAAAATAAATACCGAATTGAATCGGCCCGATGCCAGAATTGGGATTACACCTCCAACGGCTATTATTTCGTTACCATCTGCACCGAGAATCGAGAATATTTTTTCGGTGATGTGGTTGCAGGCCAAATGCAGTTATCACCTATTGGCAAAATCGTAGCTGAAGAATGGCAAAAAACAGCACAGATTCGTTCCTATATCGAATTGGATGAATGGGTAATCATGCCTAATCACCTGCACGGAATTATCATCATCAAAAATCAATCTCCACCCCCCCTCGTAGAGA
>NZ_JADEXD010000080.1 GCF_015207285.1 Tychonema sp. LEGE 07203
TCCCAACTGCTGCGGAGTCTGTCCCTCCAGATTCATCATCACAAACCGGGCCGCATTCCACAGCTTATTGGTGAAATTCCGGGAAGCCTCCACTGATTTCGATTCATCAGTTTTGCGATCGTACTCCATGCGAATATTCTGCCCGGCCCCAACCACTTCCTTAACCAAAGTGTAGCGCAAAGCATCAGTCCCGTACTTACCAATCAACAGCAGCGGGTCAATACCGTTATTTTTACTCTTAGACATTTTTTGACCGTTTTCATCCAACACCAAACCGTGAATGTAAACAGTATCAAAAGGCATCTTTTCAGTAAAATGTCCGGCCATCATCGTCATTCTAGCCACCCAGAAAAAGATGATATCAAAACCAGTCACCAGAGTAGTTGTCGGATAGTAAAAATCCAAATCCTTAGTTTCGTTTGGCCATCCCAAAGTTGAAAAAGGCCACAATCCCGACGAAAACCAAGTATCCAATACATCTGGATCTCTGACCAACTCAACATCTTGCCCAAATTTAGCCGCAGCTTTTTCCCTAGCCTCAGCTTCAGTTTTCGCCACCACAAAAGGAGTCGTGTCAGTAATTTCGCCGTGAGTTTCGCTAACAGCATACCAAGCCGGAATCTGGTGTCCCCACCACAATTGGCGGGAAATACACCAAT
Source organism: Tychonema sp. LEGE 07203 (assembly GCF_015207285.1). Lineage (GTDB taxonomy): Bacteria > Cyanobacteriota > Cyanobacteriia > Cyanobacteriales > Microcoleaceae > Microcoleus. The sequence goes on from NZ_JADEXD010000080.1 coordinate 660, forward strand.
CTTTCAATTTCACCAACCAATCGCGATAAACCTTTGTCCATCTGTCAGGAACAAATACAGGCGAATTACTTTTGTCTAATGCTTCTAAAGCGCGTTGAGAAAGAGGATCGATCTTCACAAACCATTGGGTTGATATCAACGGTTCGACCGGAACTTTGCCGCGTTCGCTGTACGGAACTGTATGTTTGTAATCTTCTATTTTAACCAAAAATCCGTCAGTTTCTAACCGCTTCACCACATTTTTGCGGGCAATAAATCGGTCTTGTCCTTGGAACTCTCCGGCATTTTCATTTAAAGTGCCGTCCTTGTTCATGATGTTAATAAACGGCAAATTGTGGCGCTTACCCATCTCGAAGTCATTCGGATCGTGGGCGGGAGTCACCTTGACACAGCCAGTTCCAAAAGTTGGATCGACTAATTCATCGGCAAAAATCGGAATTTCGCGATCGAGAATCGGTAAAGTGACTGTTTTACCGATAAGATGCTTGTAGCGATCGTCCTCTGGATTCACAGCAACGCCAGTATCGCCCAACATCGTCTCCGGCCGAGTTGTCGCCACCTCCAAATAACCCGAACCGTCCGTCAAAGGATAGCGGAAATGCCACAAATGCCCTTCAACTTCCTGCTGGTCAACTTCCAAATCCGACACAGCAGACTGACTCGCCGGACACCAATTCACCAAGTAATTACCGCGATAAATCAGCCCCTCATCGTACAGGCGCACAAAAGCTTCTAAAACCGCAGCGGATAAGCCTTCATCCATCGTAAAGCGTTCCCGCGACCAATCGACAGACACGCCCAAACTGCGGAGTTGATTAGTAATAGTATTGCCAGACTCAGCTTTCCATTCCCAAGCCCGTTCCAAGAATTTTTCTCGCCCTAAATCGTGGCGAGTTTTACCTTCTGCTTTGAGTTGTTTTTCGAGAATAGTTTGAACTGCGATGCTAGCATGATCCGTTCCCGGCAACCACAGGGTATTGCGTCCAGTCATGCGGTGATAGCGGACGAGGACATCAATCAGCGTCTCTTCAAAAGCGTGTCCCATGTGGAGGCTGCCGGTGACGTTGGGCGGCGGGATGACGACGCAGTAGGGTTCGCCGCCTGTTTCTGGGTCTGCTTTGAAGGTTTGGTTGTCTTCCCAGTATTTTTGCCACTTGGTTTCGGTGGCTTTGGGGTCGTATTGGGGTGGTAGGTTTGCGGTCATGGTGGCTTGAGGGTTTTATCTTATTTATGATTGTGCCACAGCGGGGGGAGGAGAAGAGTTTTGAACCGCAGAGGGCGCAGAGGGCGCAGAGGGAAGAGTGTTGCGAGGGTTTTGGATTATGATTTTGATATTGGTTTGAAAAGAGGAGAGGGGAGTTGGCAGAGGATCTTAATGAATTGAGTTACGCTGTGATTGGGGCGGCGATGGAGGTTCATAAGGAGTTGGGGCCGGGTTTTTTGGAAGCGGTATATGAGAATTCGTTGCGTGAAGAACTTTCGCGCCGGGGAATTCCTTTTGAACCTCAGCCTGCGGTGAATGTGCTTTACAAGGGTGTTGTGGTTGGGGAAGGCAGATACGATATGCTAGTTGCCAACACTCTCGTTATTGAATTAAAGTCTGTCCAAACTATACTTCCTATCCATGAGGCTCAAGTTATCTCCTACCTAAAAATGACTGGTTATCCTCTCGGTCTTCTCATCAACTTCAATGTCCGCTTTTTAAAAGAAGGAATCCGCCGCCTCATCCTCTCCTAACAAACCCTCTTATCCCTCTCCTCTCTGCGCCAAGAGCGCTCTCTGCGGTAAAATCCTCTTAATATCTATTTCACCTCTCGATAATCCACTGGATCAAGAGAAGAGTTTTGAACCACAGAGGACGCAGAGGGCGCAGAGGGAAGAGTGTTGTGAGGGTTTTGGATGTCGTAAAAAAAACTCATCCCTGCGCTCTCTGCGCCAAGAGCGCTCTCTGCGGTTCAAAACTCTTAATATCTATTTCACCTCTTGATAATCGACGCCATAACTCGTATCTCTCCCCGACAAATACGTAGTTTTCCCGGTTAAAGCTTCCAAAGTTTCTCTGGTTTTAGCCGAAGTGATCGTATTCAGCGGCACTCCTAACTTGCTAGCCAAACCAGCGGCTACGCCCACACCTTGTCCTTGATAAATATTCACTGTCGCAATTCGCCCGACTGATACCGCCATCCCGACATATCCAGACGATCGCCCGACAATTGCTAAGTTACTCACTTTACTAGCCAAAGCGCTCTCTATCCCAAAATTATAGGTCGGCAGCGGCGGAATTCTCGATTCCAAATCCTTGACTCCGCCCCGCAAATCGAAATCATAGGAAAAACTGCCGATCGACTTGGAGGGTTCGGTTCCTCCTTTGATAATCTCTTTCCCCGTCAGCGGCGCTACCACATCGCGCACATTCAAAGTTTGTCTGATATAAATCTCATCCGGGATAAATAGTCTCACATCTTTACCCGACTTTTTTTGCAGCCATTCTTGCAGGTGTGACATTTCTTTAACCATTTCAGGAGTCGGTTTTCTGCCGTTAGCTTCCATTTTCATCAATTCGTCAACTTTGTATTTAAACAGAAACCCGTTCCACGACATCGAGTTATTTTTATAAACGCAAATATTTGCCTTGTCAAAGAAGAATCCTTTTTCTTGAGTGAAGGGGAGATTTCTATCTACGTGATAGGCGGCTCCGATGGCTACACTTCTAATATTGTAGCCGTCTCGGTAAGCTTGATAAATTGTGTTCCAAAAGTTCCTCATCCAGAATTCTGTACTTGCTGAATCTTTATATTTGCTAATGCTGCCTTTGATTTTTTCTACTAAAGGGGTGTCGTAGAGAATTTCATCTTCTATTTTTTGTAAATCGGCGATCGTTAGCCCGGTAATTGTCGGAACTACAGATACTGCTAGGGTTTCATTTTGGGATTTGATATTTTGCGATTCATACCCTGTATAATAAGATAATCCGGCTTTTCTTGCCAGTTCCGCGTCTTGAGTTACATCAATAAAAGAATTAGCTTTGATTTTGAATTTAGTATTTTTAACTTCGGCATATTCAATTTTATTATTGACTACGTGAGGAGTAAGAGTTGAGTTGGAAATAACTTTAACTCCGGCTTCTGCAAGCATCTCTTTGAGTGCTTTGTCTGCCTGTTTTGGTTCTAAGCAAGATTCCGGGACATTGGCTTTGTCTAAGAATTCTCGGAAGCATTGGGCGTAGGGTTGGCGGTACCAATCGGGGATTTTATCTAAATCGACGTAGCCTAAACCGCCACGGGTGAGTACGCCGCCCAAGGGATCGGTTGCGTAGTTCGATCGCACCACAGCAACTTTGCCTTTTTCACCTAAAGTTTTCTTAGCCCATATCGCGGCACATATTCCCGGTACTTCGTCGCCGTACACTACGATATCAAAGTTGCGATCGACTGATGTTGGATGGGCTGCTGGGGGCTTGTTTGTGGCTGTTTGTCGCAGGTTTGGGGGGTCTAATGTGGCACTTGCTTCGTTTCGGTGGGCGATCGAGCTTTTTGCTTCTTTGAAATAGGGGGAGTCAACTAAAACTTTTACGGCTACAAAAAAGATGGCAATGGCAGCTAATTTCTTGAAAGTAGGAGGCATTTAGTTGACTCGTTGATGAATTTGCATTACCTGAAAGTGCTGTTCAGGGTTGACGGAGTTGAATATATCACGTTTGGGTAATTTCGACACAAGTTTAACTTTTCCGGGAAGGGTGGTAAACGAATCTTCTCAACCCAAACCTGGTGATGCTGTCCTTTGCAGCCAAAATGCTACAATTACATCGATCGCAAATTGAAATATAAAAAACATGACTTTTGAGGCGGTTTTAAATCTTGTCAAACAGTTGTCTCTAGCCGAAAAGTTACGGTTGATTAAGTCGATAGTTCCTGAAATAGAACGAGAATTAGTTGTTATGCCGGCTCCCCGGAAATCTTTATGGGGTTTATGTGCTGACTTGGGAATTGCACCTTCTGCTGCTGATATAGATGAAGTTCGCAGGGAAGAATGGGCGAATTTCCCAAGGGGGGATTTCTAATGCTGCGTGCTCTAGCTGATAAGCTGTCGCGCAAATAAACATTGCATATTCAGGGCGGACAGGATGCCCACCCCCCCCAAGAATTTTATTGTTTTTTACATAAAATTTAAATGCAGAAAAGCCGATCTATGGCAATTAAAATCTAAAGGCAGAGTTGGCAAGATTCCAATCACTCCCGACTTTCACATTGCTATCCGCCCAAAGGTTCCCACAAACAACTTATTCGGAATCCTTGAATATGCCTACAACCTTAAGATAAAATTTCCCTAAGGATCGATTCAGTGCCAATCTTTAAAACAAATTTACGAAAGATTAGCTAACATTCTTGCTCAACAAATTCTCGAACGCTGTCGCAAAGGATTGTATCGCAATTACTTATCCAAAACAGAAAGACTCGCCTACATTCGCGGCCGCGTCGATTTGCGATCGGCCCTGCAAAAACCTTGGGATGTTAAACTAAAATGCCATTATCACGAACAAACAGGCGATATCGAAGATAATCAAATACTCGCTTGGACACTTTTCATGATTGGGCGCAGCGGTTTGTGCGGTGAATCTGTTTCATCCACTGTGCGAAAAGCCTTTCACGCACTCCAAGGATTTGTTACTCTAACATCTTTTAAACCAGAAGCTTGTATCGATCGCACTTATCACCGTTTGAATCAAGATTATCAACTTTTACACGCCTTATGTCGATTTTTTTTATATAACACAGGGCCCAGTCACGAAAAGGGCGATCGCGAAATGCTCCCTTTTTTAATTGACATGGCTAGTTTATACGAACAATTTGTCGCCCAATGGCTCAAAACTAATACACCAAAAGGCTTTTTTGTCAAGAAAAAACACAGGGTCACACATGACCAAAATTATTCCGATCGCATTGACTTACTGCTGTACGACATAGAAACAGGTAAAGTCCAATACGTCATCGATACCAAATACAAAAATCCAGATCGAGTAGCCAGTAGTGACCGTCATCAAATAGTTGCCTACGCCAATGCAGTAAAGTGTAACAATGCAATTCTCGTCTACCCGCAACATCTCAACCACCGACTAGACATAAAAAATGGCGATCTGCGAGTTCGCAGTCTAAGTTTTTCCCTAAATGACGATCTCAATGAAGCTGGAAAAATATTCTTAACCTCTCTACTTCCCAGCACCGTCTCCTATTCGTGACAACTTAAAAAATGTACAATTTTTTAAGGGATACGAAAAGATGTCAAGAGCTGAAACATACACAGACACGGGAGTTTAGCTTTATTCAAGGAGTAAGGAACTGTCTCTGTTTTGCTTTTTTACTGCGATCGCCCCCCATCGCTAATGAGATGATCCCCAAAACAGTCTTGATGTACAACAGCTTAATTAATAAGTTGTATAATTAAAACAGGAGAAAAACTAAGCTCCCCAAAAGCGCATTGATTCGCGCCGCCATATTCAGATAGACCTGGCAACTGTGATAGATTGGTTCGACGCAGTATTATTATTGCACTGCGACAGTTTCGACACTGCACGAGAAGCAATCCACAACAAGCTGTGAGCTGGATGGATGCGGGACAAGGAATTCCCCACAGGGTACCATCTATTAACCTCGATCGCCCTACTTAAATCGCAAAAATGATGAACTATCAAGATTTTTTGACGAGTAGTGATGGGTACTTACCCAACAAGGAAACTGATTCACTAAAAACTACCCACGATGTCCGTGTTGATGTTCCATTATCTAGTCACGATATTTCCTCTGTTGAAGAATCTCAAGTCGATCTAACTCCCTCTGACTGTGTGAGTATCCATCAATGGTTTGAAGCACAGGTTAAGCAGACTCCTGATGCGATCGCCCTGTCATTTCAAGGGCAAGAATTAACCTACCATGTCTTAAATCAACGCGCAAACCAGCTCGCCCATTACCTTCAAGCACTAGGAGTGCAACCGGATGAACTGATTGCTATCTCTATGAATCGCTGCATGGAAATGGTGATTTGCTTTTTGGGGGTGATGAAGGCTGGGGCGGCCTATGTGCCGATCGACCCAGCCTATCCCCACGAGCGCCGAGCGTACAAGTTACGAGACGCTAGTGTGCGATTCATTTTGATTCAACGGGATCTGGTTGAATTTTTGCCCGAACACAATGCTCGCGTGATTTGTCCAGATACAGACTGGCACGATATCGCACCCTACAGCACTGAAAATTTGTCTCTGCTGACAGCGCCCGATCGTTTGGCTTACGTTATTTACACCTCTGGTTCGACGGGAAATCCCAAGGGTGTAATGATTGCTCACCGGGGCATGGTTCACCACAGCAAGGCGATCGTACAGGCATTTAATCTTGGATTGGGCGATCGGGTACTTCAATTCTCTAGCATGAGCTTTGACATCATCATTGAGGAAATATTTCCATCCTTAATAAGTGGTGCAACAATCGTGTTGCGAACTGAAGACAGTATTAGCTCTACCCGCCAATTCCTCGAATTTATTGAGCAAGAACGCATTACTATTCTGAACTTGCCAACTGCTTTTTGGCACGGCCTCGTCAGCGGACTCTCATTGCTAGGCGTTCCCATGTCCCCAGATGTGAGATTGGTGATTGTGGGCGGAGAAAAAGCCTCTCGGGCTCTGTATGGTGAATGGCGACAGTTGGTTGGCGAATATCCTCGTTGGCTCAATGCCTATGGGCCGACTGAAACTACGGTGACGGCCACTATTTTTGACCCGATCGCTGAAGGTTACGATCTCAGTAGTGAAGCAGACATTCCGATCGGTCGCCCTCTTCCCAACAGCCAAATTTACATTCTCGATGAAAACCTAAATCCTGTGCCAGATGGCGATCTTGGAGAACTGTATATTGGCGGCCCAGGGCTGGCGAGGGGATATCTCAATTTGCCAGAACGCACTGCAAGTAAGTTTATTGCTAATCCATTTAGCGATCGACCTGGAGCCAAACTTTACAGAACAGGGGATACTGCCCGCTATTTACCCAATGGAACGTTGGAGTTTATTGGTCGCATCGATTTTCAAGTAAAAATTCGAGGTTTTCGGATTGAGTTACTAGAGATTGAAACCTATTTGGAACAGTACCCATCTGTGCAGCAAGGTCTAGTTTTGGCACGGGAAGATGTACCCGGTGAAAAGCGCTTAGTCGCATATATCATTCCGAAGCAGGGACAACCAATTCAGGTGTCTGCATTGCGTAGTTTTCTACAAACAAAGCTACCGGCATACATGATTCCGGCAGCCGTTGTAGTGGTGGAGAGCTTCCCCATGACTCCCAATGGTAAAGTCGATCGTCGTGCATTTCCAGAGCCGCAGGTTGTCGATCTGGTTCAGTACAGTGAAATTGTGTTGCCTATTGATGGACTAGAAGCTCAACTTGTCCAAATTTGGGAGCAGGTACTCAATATTAAGCCGATCGGTACTAAGGATAATTTCATGGATTTAGGCGGTACATCCCTGTTAGCAGCTCGCTTAGCTGACAAAATTGACGAAAAGTTCCAGCAGAAAGTCCCACTATCGATTATCTTCCAAGCCCCAACCATCAAGCAGCTATCCCAGATTCTACGTCAAGGCGATATCCCCAACCAAAGCCTTTCCTTAGTTGAGATTCAACCGAAGGGTTCTCAGACACCACTATTTCTGTTTGAAGGAGTGTCTATTTATCATCCGTTAATTCCATATTTGGGGCTAGATCGGCCGATATATGGCTTAATTGCTCTTGTTAAAGATGGCGTGAAGGGGCCAGTCAATCAGGTTGAGGCGATCGCAGACTATTACATCAATGAACTCGTGAAGGTGCAACCAGAAGGCCCCTATTATTTGGGTGGTTTGTCATTTGGAGGTATTGTTGCTTTTGAGGTAGCTCAAAAATTGGCAGCTAAAGGACAGGAAACAGCGTTATTGGTGATGTTTGATTCCATGTTGCCTTCTGCCTACAAACCCCTACCCATTCAGCAGCGGCTGCGCTTCCATGCCCAAAAAATTGCTAAGCAGGGTATCGGTTACATCGTCAGTAGTGTCGTCGATAAAATAATGACACTTACAGACAAAATGACAGTGCTGGCGCGCAAGACGATCGGGCAATACCTTAAGGTGAAAGAACCTACAGAGTCAATGTCTTGCACCACGGACTATTTGATGACAGACAAGATAATTGATCGAGCAGAACGAGCTTACGTGCCAAAACCCTATGCTGGCAAAGTAGTTATGTTTAGAGCACAGGATTCTGAAGATGGCGTAAGTGTCAGTCTCGATCCGGATCTAGGCTGGAAACCTTATCTCAAAGACGGTCTGACCATTTACGATGTACCTGGAGACCATCTAGGTATTTTACTGGAACCCAATGTCGGGGCGATCGGCAACCGAATGAAGCTATTGCTAGAAGAGGTAATGGTGCAGCAGTAAAGTTTTTGGCATTCTTAATCGATATTCAGACAGGGTTGCATCGAATTATTGCGCCGATCGGAAAGATCGGGTACAACTGATAGAAGAGCACCTGTGGCAAAAACCGGGTTTCTGACCGCAAAAACCGCATCACAACCTATATCTCTCGTTCAGAAACCCGGTTTTTAAGAGCTTGTTGAGAATGGTGCTCTTCTGTCAGGTACAACTTATATTTTAGATTTTATACCATTTTTCTTTCATATGTGGTATTGATGAAGTCTTAGCCCCCCCAAAGCATCGGGGGGTAATGTCTAGCGCTACTTTATTTCATTGGTATTAAATTAGGGGATTGGAGGATTGGGGGATTGGGGAATTGTTAATGAATTGGCGAATACCTCATCTTTCCGAGAACCGCTATATAGCACTTATCACAAAGATGAGGTATGCCTTATGCCCGGCGCGGGCCGATGCCCGATGCCCGATGCTCTTGGGCCCGACATTACCTCATCTTTCCGAGAACCGCTATAGATAATTCAAAAAAGTAGAACTACCCTCAATTAAGCCTGAAAAACATTTTTAAACTCTCTATTGCCAAACACTCTACCCTAACTCAATATGCTTGGGTTAACGCTTTTTTACGAATCTTATCTCACGATTTCATAGGCAATACAGGCATTTTTTGAAATTCAGATATTTCTGAAATGAATTGTATAGCAACCGCCACATCGGTTAGGACAGAAATAAACTCATGAATAGATTCCTGACCCCTCCAGCATAAGCGGTTTGATTTGGTTGCTACAACTGTCAACTGTCAACTGTCAACTGTCAACTGAATCACCGTCTGCCGTTCATTTCACCCACAAAAAAAGAGGCGCAATTGCACCTCTCAAACCTTTCATGTCAGGGTTCTAAACACTAACAGCCACTTTCGCTTCCTTCGCAGTCAACTTCTCGTAAGTCGCCCGCATCTTCAATCCCACTAACACTTGGAATAAACCTGTTCCATTATTGGAACCGGGATATTCGCGGTGCTGAAGCAACAGGTGAGTTAACTCGCCTTCATACTTCGCAGAAGTCTTGCTCAAATGGCTTTCGATGTAAATAACTTCTTCGAGATTCTCGAATTGACCGTCTATTTCCAAAATCGAGACTTCGTGACCGTAGAAAGCATCGGGCCCGTAGTACATCTTAATTCCGGGATAGGAACAAGTTAGTTTGCGGCCGCAAGGAACCCAGTTAATTGTTGAACCTTCGTCAAACAAATACGCTGGCTCAAAATTGGCGATGCCTTCGCGCTGGATCATCTGCACGCGCAGAACTTTCCGCTCTTTGTCATCTTTGATCAAGTTGGTTGGCAACACTTGAATTACCACATCAGCGTATTGCTTTTGCGGGTCGATGTAGGCGGTGAAATCTGGTTTGCGAGCGTTGATTGCAAACAGCACGTCTTCGTACCGGTGGCCCCGTTCGGCCATGTCGCGCTGGATTTTCCAAGCAATTTTTACTTCGTCGCTGATGTCGAGGTAGACGCTGAAGTCGATGAGATTTCTGACTCGTTCGTCGTAAAGGGGGTGCAACCCCTCAATCACAATCACGTGATTCGGCTCTACCCGCTCGGGAGGATCGAGCAGACCGGTTTCGTGGTTGTAAATCGGCTTGTCGATCGCCTTACCTTCTTTGAGGGCCTTCATTTGCTCGGCCATCAGGTCGAAATTGTTAGCTCTGGGGTCAAGGGCGGTAATCCCTGTTTCCTTGCGCTGCTTGCGATCGAGACAATGATAGTCGTCAAGGCAGATTACAGTCACGAAATCTTCCCCGAACAAATCTGTCAATCGGCGCAAAAAAGTAGATTTTCCGCACCCGGAGTCTCCGGCTACGCCAATTAAAACCACGCGATCCGGCTTACTTGTCATAGTTTCCCTCTAAAAAAATCACTGTTTACTAACTCAAGTCTAGATTCGACAAAATTTCAGGCCGCAGGTAGCGTGCCGGCTTTGTGCGATTTTGTTGCTACCCCGATCGGATCGAGCACTCACCAGCATACAGGAGTCAGTTGACTGCCTGCGAGGGAAGACCCAAGCAATCTTCAAGGCAATTGACATACTCCCGATCCCTCAAGGCATCGGGATTGTGGATTCAAACAGCTTCTGGCAAGCACAGCTTGTCCGATCTTGCCTCGCCTCTAGGTTGATGCCTCAACCTATTTGAGATTTTTTGGACTATAGAGTTGAGACGGGATTTTTACATCTGGCGAATCAACAATATATAGTTCCATCACGATTCCCGTCCGATCGGGCTTGCCCGCTCGCCTGCCTTATAGGACTGGATCGTACCCCAATTTTTTGGCTATTAATGCTAACTTTAGTGATTAATCTTACCAGAATGCGTCCGCCCACTACAAGCTCAACGTCATTTAATCAAATTGTGCTTTAATTTGTACTTCATTATTATAAGTTGTATACTTCCATGCCGTATTCCCTTTGATAAGTTAAATCCTCTCCCGATATCGGACTCTGCCTCTGCCGAATCTCCAAATCAGAAGGAGCGATCGGGGCCGATCCCGCGATCGGGTAAAATATTGGCAGTACGCAGACAACAATAGCTATAGGTCAATACCTGAACGCAGCCGGACTCGATAGCCGGCGTGATGTTCGGCTGATTGGGAACTAGAGAGGCGATCGACCAAAAATGGACACGCCCGCCCGCAACGGCGAGGCCCGAAGATTGGCGCGGCCAATTAGTCCAGATGGCCTTAAGAAAAAAGTAAATTGAGTCTAACGTCACATTCTCTTTCTTTATAACTCTGTATCGTGAAGGACAAGCAACAAATGTACAGCCCAAGCATCTCAGGTGTAGCGGCCAACTCAGAATCAGCCAGCCGCATCTTTGTTTACGAAGTCGAGGGTATGCGTCAGAGCACAGCAACTGACCAAACAAATCACCCGATTCGCCGTAGCGGTAGCGTGTTTATCTCCGTTCCCTACGATCGCATGAATCAGGAAATGCGCCGGATTGCTCGCATGGGTGGCAAAATCGTCAGCATCCGCCCATCAAACGGCGCTCCCGAAACTAATAATGGCAAAGTCGCACCAGAAGCAGGGCCACAGAGTCAGAAATCTGGAGAAAAAGCTAAGCCCATGACTCAAGCCAAGGAAAAAGTTCAGGTTCCTGTTAACCTCTACAAGCCGGCCAATCCCTATATTGGTAAGTGCATTTCTACAGAAGAATTGGTCAGAGAAGGCGGCGAAGGCACAGTCCGCCACGTCACCTTCGACATTTCTGGTGGCAAATTGCACTATCTCGAAGGTCAAAGTATCGGGATTATTCCCGATGGGACAGATCAAAAGGGCAAACCCCACAAAATTCGGCTTTACTCGATCGCCTCCACCCGTCACGGCGACACCCTCGACGACAAAACAGTTTCTTTGTGCGTCCGCCGGCTAGAGTACAAACACCCGGAAACAGGCGAAAAAGTGTTCGGCGTTTGTTCGACTTTTCTCACCGGTTTGGAACCGGGCGCTGATGTCAAAATCACCGGCCCGGTAGGCAAGGAAATGCTGTTGCCCGACGACGAGGAAGCCACCGTGATTATGATGGCTACTGGTACGGGTATTGCTCCTTTCCGCGCTTATTTGTGGCGGATGTTTAAAGAAAACAATCCCGATTACAAATTCAAAGGTTTAGCTTGGCTGTTCTTTGGAGTTGCTTACACTCCCAACATTCTTTACAAGGAAGAGTTGGAAGAATTGCAGCGGGAGTTCCCCGACAATTTCCGATTGACTTATGCCATCAGCCGCGAGCAAAAAACTGCTGACGGCGGCAAGATGTACATTCAAAGCCGGATTAAGGAGAACGCAGACGAATTGTGGGAATTGGTTCAAAAGCCGAATACTCACACTTACATCTGCGGTTTGAAGGGCATGGAAGGCGGAATTGATGAGGGAATGTCGGCTGCATCGAGCAAGCACGGCGTCGATTGGACAGCCTATCAGAAACAGTTGAAGAAAGACCACCGCTGGCACGTTGAAACATATTAATGTGTTGCCGGATTTAATCTGATTTGTAGGGCGGGCTTTGGCTCGCCCTACATTTTTTTGTGAAACAGTTTTCAGCATTAAACAAGATTGCATAAATCACGGGATCGATCCTTCAACCGCAGATGCAAAGCAGATAAACACAGATTAACGCAGATAATTTTAAGATAGAAAAGTAAATGAATGCAATGCAAGTCTATTCAGGGGCAGATTCACCCAATACAAGTGTAAAATAGACAGTAAGCTCACCGAAAAAGGGAGATAACTGACATGGTTATAACTTCTACACAAAAACTGACCTTTGAAGAATATCTGAACTATCAGGGAGAATCAGGTGTTTGTTATGAATTATATCGAGGACAGCTCATCGAAATTCCAACACCCACAGCAATACATATCAAAATCTGCGAATTTTTGGTTTACCAGTTCCGGCGCTTCTTTGCAGCACACAACCTACCGCTAGTTGCAATTGTGACTACTGCCGTCCGAACTGAAGAAGACTCTTCCCGCATTCCTGATGTTGTGATTTGCACTCGGAGTTTGTGGGAACAAGTCTGCGCGCAACCTGGTTCTGCGGTACTGGACTTTGCAGAAAAACCGCTGTTAGTTATCGAAGTTACGAGTCAAAATTGGCGGGACGACTACATCCGCAAGCGGGCAGAATACGATCTAATTGACATCCCCGAATATTGGATTGTAGACCCAAATCGACCGAAAATACGAGTGTGCAGCCGCCCCGAAAATGAAAGCAGTTATTCTCACCAGGAATTTTTGCCGGGACAGCTTGTTCAGTCCGTACAGTTCGCTGAATTTATTTTATCGGTGGATGAAGTGCTGTGTCCGCCGCTAGTAGAAGATTTAATTCGAGAAGAATCTGTACAGCGACAGCAGCTAGAACAGCACAATCAGCAGCTAGAACAGCAAGTTAATTTAGAAAGGCAGCGTGCCCAAAGATTGGCGCAGAGGCTGCGAGAAATGGGAGCAGATATGGATGCAGAGCTTTAAATTGCTGTGTAAATTCTGGATTCATTAGTCATGCAGAGCCCCAGCTTCTTTAATAAGTCGGGGATCTCGCTATTCTGTGAATGCGCCGTTGTCATACAATGATTGTAGATTAAGTGAGTTTCAACGGGTCAAAGTCGTGGCTTTCAAAATTGGTTTGCTAGGTTTGGGTACGGTTGGCGCGGGAACTGCAGAGATTTTGCTCTCCCGAGACAGCCATCCGCTGTTGCAGGAATTGGAAATATATCGGGTGGGAGTGCGCGATATTTCTCGAACTCGGTCTTTACAATTGCCAGAAAATGTGCTGACAACTGACCTAGAGGATCTCGCCACTGACCCGGAAGTTGATATTGTAGTAGAACTGATTGGCGGATTGGAACCGGCGCGATCGCTCATTCTGAAAGCTATTGCTAGCGGCAAACACGTCGTCACCGCCAACAAAGCAGTTATCGCCCGCTACGGCAGCGAAATCTTCGACGCGGCTAACGAAAAAGGCGTTTACGTGATGTTAGAAGCTGCTGTGGGCGGCGGCATTCCAGTCATTCAAACCCTCAAACAATCTTTAGGTGCAAACCGCATCAAAACTGTCACGGGCATCGTTAACGGCACAACTAACTACATCCTGACGCGGATGCAGAGTGAAGGTGCAGACTTTGCTGAAGTGCTGGCAGACGCTCAGCAATTAGGTTATGCTGAAGCTGACCCTACAGCGGATGTGGATGGATTGGATGCGGCTGATAAAATTGCTATTTTAGCTTCGCTAGCTTTTGGCGGGCGCATCAAATTAGCAGATGTTCACTGCGAAGGTATCAGACAAGTTAGTGCGGCGGATATTGACTATGCCGACAAGCTGGGATTTACGATCAAGTTGTTGGCTATTGCTGAGGAAAAATCCCAAAGTTCCAAGCAAAATGGAGATGAAGAAGCGGAACTCCTCTCGATTCGGGTGCATCCTACTTTGGTGTCGAAGACTCATCCGCTGGCGAGTGTCAACGGTGTTTACAATGCAATTTTAATCGAGGGAGAGCCGATCGGGCAATTGATGCTGTACGGGCGCGGTGCGGGGGCGGGCCCCACAGCTAGCGCGGTGGTATCGGATATTTTGAATGTGGCGGCAATCCTGAAAACCGAAACTGTTCCGATTCCCCATCCTTTGCTGAGTTGCACTCATCAACATTACTGCAAAATTGCTCCAATGCAGGAACTTGTGACTCGGTTTTACGCCCGTTTTTTGACTCGCGACTCTCCGGGGGTAATTGGGAAACTCGGTACTTGTTTTGGCGATCGCAAAGTTAGCTTAGAATCCATCGTGCAAACTGGGATTCACGGCAATTTAGCAGAAATTGTGGTGGTGACTCACGATGTGAGGGAAGGGGATTTTCAGCAAGCGCTTGCTGAAATTCGCGCGATGGAAGCAGTCGATAGTATTGCGAGTACCTTGCGAGTTTTGTAAGAATTCCACAAGGTTAGTAGTCAGGACTAAATTCCTGACTACTAACCTTTTTTAGATTGTTTTTAGTTTAGTATGGATCAATAAAATTGGATTTTGTCGATCGCCCTACAGGAAGGCACTTGCTAGATTCCATCTACGAAAAGTTTGCCAAACCCCAACTGCACGATACTTTCAAACCCACCAATCCGTCAATTTACATTCGGCACGAAGAGGGGCAAGTTGTTGATGGAAATTATACCGTAGAAAAAGTCTTTGAAGACTCTGGTACTGGTTTTTATGCAGAAAGTCGCCTTCCCGTTTCTGGCAATAATCCGCCGGTGCTGGTGATTCGCGGATACGGTTCGTGGTATCCTTTCGATCGCGTTTTGGAAGATTCGCCCGATGTATTTGTCGCCAAATTAGAACGCCAGTTAAAATCTGCACAAACTGCGGGCGCTGTTGATTGGATAAAACAGCAATTTCACAGCGGAAATCCGCCCGATGTCGTCGGAGAAAGTTTGGGCGGCAAAGTTGCTCAGCAAATTGCAGCAAAATACCCGGATTATATTAGATCCACAGTAATTTTTAATTCTGTGGGCGTTTCGGAAAAGTTAGCTCAAACTTCCACCGCTAAAAATGTTTTTCACTACTTTACTTTAGGCGAAAGGTATGCTTTCTGGGCAAATGAAGGCGATTACATACCGGGAAAGATTTTTGTAATTTCCCAGAAAGGGGAAAACTGTTGTTATAAACTAGAAGAGGCGATCGTCCGAAGGGCTCATTTTGAACGCAAGTTTTGCAAAAGACGAGTCCTGGTGGCAATATTGGCTCAGTTGCTGTTGTTAAATCGGCATAATGCGATCGTCCTCAACCAGAAAAAGCCGGTAGTCGTTGAGATCGATCGCGCGCAACTGCAAATTTTCCGAAAAAACCGCTTTGTTTAAACTCACACAGAATTGCTTCAGCTAGCAGATGGCTGATTTTCCCGCGCTGCGGCGGCGAGTACCAGACAAAGTGCGGCTACCGCTTTTTCCCACTCTTCCTTAACGGCGGTGGGTTGAACATCTTCAAAAGTGCCAACTAAGCGAGGAATCGATCGCTCTAATGCCTTTCTGGGAATCGATTTGTGCAATTCAACTAAACGAGTTAAACTTTCTTCATTCCTCAAAAAACCTATTACCCATTTTGTGGTATGATCTGGACTGTCAGGGACGTTTGTAAGTCCTAGTTCTGTTTGCAACCAGTCGTAAAAAGGCGGAAGCTTTTGGGCTAGAACACTTGCAGCAGTGGGAAAAGTTTTTTTCAGCAAATCAGTATCGAGACTTCCCAAAAGTTGATTTAATTCCGGCGAATCGAGCAAGCTAGTTAATGGAAGTGAAAGCAGCGCTTCTGAATCTTCAGGAGATACATTTAAAGTCCGCGAAAATGTTTGCAGCATGAAAAAGTATTTGGTATGGATGACTTTCTCAGTATCGCAATCGCGCGCATCAATGAATATGAGTTAGCTCATATTCACAGAAGAAGTTTTGCACAGAAGCAGAAGCTGTCGGGGCTGGTTTACTCGATTCTTGGTTTTTGACAAGCGAATTTCAAAGGTAGTACCCGCCACGCGATCGATCCGTTGAATCAATCCAAAATCTAAAATCTAAAATCTAAAATCCTCAAGCCCGATCCTCGATCCGTGGGGTAATATCAATTCCTCTCTTCATCATCCTGTATTCATTTCTCTGGTATCTCTCTAATCTCTCTGTGTTCTAGCGCCGGTTAAATCACCTGACGATGCAACAGTAAACGATATAAATCCAAAATTTAAAATCTAAAATCGAACGATCGGAGTACATCGGGAGCAAACAATGACATCAAAAGTCTTAGTTACAGACATCAGTAAACCAGACTTTCATGTTTCATTGCTGAGAGAAAATCGTCCAACTAAACCCAAAAAATCACTAACAATATTCAAGAATTTGAGAGTTTAAATAACTGGCTTCAAAACAAAATGTAGTCGAGCTTTATGCTTGAATGAAAGCTACTAACATTTCTGGTTGAAACTCTCCGGCATTGAAAAGAGGATAGTAAGGTGCAGAGCGTACATAAATATTTCCCAGATATAGCAAGTGTTCTAGCTGACGCACCCTACCTCTGCAATCATTCATCAAGATTTGTAGGGGTAGTGCCCCGTGCCTGCCCCATCGATCGGGGCGCAGAGAGATTGCCCCTACGTTGTACTTAATGGTTCGATTGGTCAATATATATCTGCCACATTTGCTCGTAAGCTTTTTCCATCTCTCGCGTAAATTGCTTGCTATTCCACAGCGGAGCAGTTTGCCGCGACTGCCGCAACTTCCAGGATATTTGCTGCCGCAAAGCCGCATCTTTTCCTAAACGAATTCCCCATTCTACATACTCTTCATCACTCCAAGCAATCCCTTCCGAAATACCAGCATTCACCATCATCGTGTAGCTGTTGCGAGCCGCAAACTGTTCCCCCACTCGCGTCACTATAGGAACGCCCATCCACAGCGTTTCCATTGTGGTTGTAGCTCCGTTATAGGGATAGGTATCTAGTACCACATCAGCAATCCCCAAATTAGCTCGGTGTTCTTTCTCCGTTCCCGCCAATCCTAAAAATCGCAGGCGATCCGCTCCCACTCCCTCTGATTCCGCAATTTCGAGAAAAAACTTTTTGAGTGATTCTTGATCCGCCATACCTTTAATTAAAAAGTAACTATTCGGTACAGCTTTCATAACTTGCATTTGCAGCCGTGCGGTATTGGGGTGATACTTATATCCCCTCTGAGCGCTCAGATAAATCACAGCATCGCTGCCGATATCCAAACTATCGCGCCGCAGAGTTGGCACTCCAACCTCAAAACCATCGACTGCTATGTAAGTTTGAGGCAAACGCCAGATTTTTTCCGTATAGTATTCCTGAGCTGATTCGGGTAAAACGTAAGGATCGGCAATATAGTAATCAATAGTTGGCACGCTCGACGCATCCCAACCCAACCAAGTCACCTGAACAGGTGCTGGTTTAATGGTCATAATTTCACAAGAATTACTCAGCGTTACACTATCGAGATCGACTAAAATATCAATTTCATCTTCATAAATTTTCTCAGCAGCTTCGTGACTATTTAATCCTAATTTATAAGCTTTGTCAACTTTGCTAATGTACCAATCTTCTAACTTATCGCGGCTCATTTCAGAGCCAAGCAGGTAAGCATTTACTTCAAAGCGAGATGGATCGCGGTACTCAAAAATCCACCGGGCCAACCACCCCACAGAATGGCTCCGCAAGCAATGAGACAGATATCCAATCTTCAAACGTTTACTAGGAGGATCGATCTTGAGAAGGGGCGATCGCCGCTGGCGATATTTCTCCACTTTCTCCTTTGCATAATTTTCAACATTTAACTGAGCAAGCTGAGCTAATTGACGGCGAATTTGTATATTTTCCTGCGGGAGATCCTGAAAGTACGGGAAAAAAAATACACAAATAAATAAACGGATAGTGGTACCCTGATTTAGGGATGTCGGTTGCTCTTCTATCAAAGATGCTAACAGGGATTTCTGGGTTTCTAAAGCCAAACAAAATTCATCCCAATAGCCGCCAGCTCCCATCAAACCGCGCATCACCAAAAAATTAGCATAAACTTTATCTGCTAATGCTTCCATAAATGAATAGCACAACTTAGCAGTTTCTATTCCTTTAGAATGTTGGCTAAAATCTTGATAAAAAGAAGATAAAGTACCTAGTATTTCTGGATTTTGAGGAGACACGCGCAAGGCTAACTCTGTGAAACGTGCTGCTAACTCAACTTGCCTTGCTGAGTAAGAAAGCTTATAAACAAAGGGTATTAAAAGGTTCAAAAAAATTAGGGGGTCTTTGACATGGGCTGTGCTAGCTTCCGTCAAGTCAAAGGATGACGGATAAAAAGGAGCCCTGTCTAAAACATTCTTCAACACTTGCATCAATAGCTCAAAATCTACGCTGTTTCCTGCTTCTGACTTAAGCTGCTCAATGACGCCAATATCTCCCAATTCCTCTCCTGTATATGTCTCAAGCATCGTGGAGAGCCCGATCGAATGCAACAGGTTGTTGATATCTGTAGGATTAATTTCCCGGATGTGCTGCCGAATTGCCCAAGCCACCCCGTACTCACGCAGATCCCGCTGTCTATCAGCCTCGGTTTCCAGAACTTGTATGAGTTCCTGGCTCCACTGCTCTATTTCTTCAGATTCCCCATCCGCCAATGCCAACAGCCAAGTAGTCTGAGCTTCTACCTCTTGTCCCTGCAACAGCAGCATCAATCCTAACTGCCAGTAATGGGACTTGACGCTCGGTTCATCTTCAATTGCCTGTTCGTAGAGCTTTGCAGCCTGAACGTAATCTCCTTTAAGCAGAAATCGATCGGTTTTTTCCTGCCAATCAGATTCTACAGCCGATAAATCAGTAGAAACCATAGACTAAGCTGTTCAAAACAATTTTTATACAATAATACAGAAGCAGGTAGCACACAGAGTCCTACCCGCTCCCCTTAAGAAACAATACTTGTGAGGCTTGACAATTACTTGGTAACGAGTACCATACCTGTTCCACAGTCGACACTACTAGCACTGTAAGCAGAGATAGCAGGATCACCAACACTACTAGTCTCGCAAAGTACGCTTTGTGTGGTTTTTGCCTCGCCTGCATCAACTAAACCTACTCCCCCGGCATATCCTTTGAGGGCCGCAGGATTAGTGGGCCTGGCAGTCGCGTCAGCCGTGGCTGACGCACCTGTTACAGCGTAGCTATAGTTAGTGGTTGCAGTTTTGAGGCCGAGTCCCAAAACGGTAACGTCAGTCCCAAACTGCGTATTTTCTGCGTAGTAAGCCTGCTGACCTTTGTTAATCGAACTGATATACTGTTTGCCTTCGGACTGCTTGGCTTTGTTTGCTTGGTTGAGGAAGGCGGGCAAAGCAATAGCAGAAAGAATACCGATGATGATGATAACAACCAGCAGTTCAATCAGGGTAAAACCTTTATCCTGTCTTTTTTTGTTGAGCTGTTGCAGGAACTTGGCTTTAAATTCAGTCTTCATAAGTCTTTTCTCCTTGAGGGGGTGGGATGCTCGTTTCTAACTCTTATATGTAACTTACCCAGTTGTCGGCGCTTTAATATCACCCCAGAGCAATTTTTTTTCAACTCCCGGTGTTAACGCTCCAAAAGAACGTACAGAAAGACTTCCAGCCAAATCAACAGTTCCTTGACTTCCTCAAAGGCTGTCTCCTCAGTAACAGGCTCTAGGTTAACAGCCATCTGGGAGCGGATTTGGAGCCACTTCTGGACTAGCGACACCGCAGACTGCGGCCCCTCCCACAGAGGTAGCAAGCAAGCCGCCATTGTAGTGTTGAGTGCCACTGGCGCTAAAGTTGGCACAATAATATAACGGCTAATCTCAAACGGCATCTGACTGTCAATGCAATTAGTCAAGTCTTCCCTCACCTGAGAAGTCCTCAGTTGAGGGTGCAGGTGTACCCGTGCTTCGGGCCACTCGGCCTCCGTCCATTCCGCCACGGGCACAAAATCCTGAGTTCGATTTGGATTGCCGCACCAGAAATCAAACAAACGGTGCAGGGGATGCAGCAAGTCAAATAAATGCAGCCGCTCTTCCAGAGAAGCTTCTGGCAGACTCATAGCCAAAAACGGAGGCAAATCATTTGGAGCTTTGAACAAATCCATCAACTCCCACCTGCGCCAAGCCACCATACTGATAAACTCTAGATCGGCGGATCTCAACATGGCAAACACTTCAGGAATGCTACAACCTTTATCACCCACTAATAAATAGTTAGCCATAATCCATCCCTCATCCTGCGCGCGATCGGCATTCCACCCTGTCGCTTTAAGGTCTACTCCATCTTGTAATGCGTCTATAGTCTCCCGGACTATTTCTATCTCCAATTCTCCCGGAGAGCCATCCATTAATCCCATTGCTTTGAAAACAGCTTGAGCGCGAAATACTCCGGCTCTACCATTTGCACTGTGCAGGTTGGTGCGGATGATGCCATCGGGAGCCAGAACAGACTTCATCGCCTGCAATCCAGCAACAGCATCGGGCAAGAGATACAGAACTTCGTCAGCATTGATATAGTCAAACTGCAACCCTAAAGTTGGTAAATCTTCTATCTTCAAAGCATAAAACTCTGCATTCGCAACTCCATGATACTGTAAACGTTGCTCAGCTAGTTTCACAGATTCTTCTGATAAATCGATGCCTACTATTTTCGCTCCCGGATTCGCTATAGCTAAAACCAAGGATTTGTAACCGGTGCCGCATCCCGCATCAAGAATAACTTTACCGGAGGTATTGATGACTTTTCTATTTCTGAAGTAGTAAGCAGTTACAAGATTGTGAAGGTAGAGCAATTCGCTGTTGTCTTTTGGAGATTCTTCCAGGGGGATTCTGGGAAAAGGAGTGTTGTCAAATTGCTGGCGAATGTTTTCTATTAACTCTAAATTTTCGCTATCCATGTTCAATTACGCTCAATGCTGGCAAATTACCTTAGTATCTCAAAAAATAGCCGATCGCCCGCCAAGCCGCAACACAATACAGCAGATTGCAGGTTGACGAAGTACACCGCGCGATTTATCTTAGCAGGCGGGAAGACTCGCACTCTATCTGTACCCAGATGAGCGACGGGATGAAAGCCGCGTATATTTAGTAAGCTCAATAGTCAGCAGTCAGCAGTCAACAGTCAACAGTCAACAATCACGCACACAGCCACCACAATCGCTCTAATTCATCTGCGTTAATCCCTGTCAATCTGCCCTCATCTGCGGCAACAAAAAGAGAAGTTCTAAATAGTTGGCGCTGTCTTTACTTTTCCAGCCATATTTCCCGGATTTTACTAATTGAAATATTCGATAAAAACTCCTAATTAATTATCGCAAACAGGATTATCTTTAGGGTTAACTAACTCTAGCAATTTTTGCTTGATTTGAGCATCAAATACTTCCCATTTCATCCTGGCATAATCGCTATCCTCATTTCCGCCCGAAAGAAATCCCACCGGAATTTCAAAGCCTCCAGCTTGACTTCTGCCACCGCCAAAAAACCGTCCTTCAGCATCTTGCCCGAAGGCTTCTTTAATGAATTCGTCCGGATCGAGAGTCAGTTTATTAGTTCGCAGCGAGCCAACTACTACTTCAATTTCTTCGTCTTTGTCGTGAACAATTCCATAGACAACGGCTGTATGTACGTTCTCTTCAGTCACTAAAAAGTCCGCCGCTTGGGGAATAGAATCCCGATCGTCATAGCGGAGGTAGCCGATGCCGGCAATCGAAAAATTGTTCTGGACGATACGGTGTTTGAGCGATCGCTCGATCGCATCCATCACCCACTTAGAACGAGACGACTGCAACACCGCATTCAACAACTGCGGGTCATAAAAACGGCTCAAATAAGCCGCAGCTAAAAAGTCTTCCTCCTGAGCTTGTCTGAGGGAGTTCGTATCCGATCGCAAACCGTGCATCAAAGCCGTAGCGCACTTGACGTGCTGGCCGTTACTGCTGTCAAAAGCCAGCATTCCTGCCTGCAAATACTCCGTAAAAATCGTGGCTGTAGCGTGGATTTCCGGGCGCACATCGGTAAAATCTGCGTTCAATTCCCCCTGCAAACTGTGGTGGTCGATCGCTGCTGCGATCGGAATTCCTGCCCCTAAAATAAACTCAGTTAAGCTACAAGTTGTACCTTGATTGTCGATAAAAACGCAGCCTTGATAAGCCGACAAATCCTTAGTTTTTGCCATTTCCAGCGTCCACCGCTGCAACGGCAACCCTGTCAATTTCACTAAAGCAATATTTTCTTGGTGGCTGAGAGCACCGGCATAGAGAATTTCGCATTGGATATCGTATTTTTCGGCGATTAATTTGTAAGTCCAAGCGCTAGAAAGTGCGTCTGGGTCGGGAAAATCTTGCATCAAGATTAACTGGCGATTGCCTTTGTGGCGATCGAACATTTGGCGCAATTCCTCGACTTTGCGATCGAGCATTTCCTCGCGGAGACTGGGGCGGTTGTCTTCGGAAGCAACTTCGGCTTTGCGGGGCCGTTTCAGGGGCCCGCTGACTTCGGGTAAAACCTCGACGACGATGGGGTCAACTTCACCTTCGCTGTTGTTAGATGTTCGATCGGAATTGGTAGGGGTGCGGTCTTTCATCGTTAAAAATTAACCATTTAATTCTGTCAGGACTGGGGCGCTCAAAGCTTTTAAACCCGGTTTCTTTGTAGGTTTCTCGCTGTCAAACCCAATATTGCCGATCGGAAACCCGATTTAAGAGCGTAAATTCTCTATTTAACTATTTAACTCTAAAACATCGGGCGATCGATCGCATCTTGGCGCAGTCCTGACAAATCAAAACTTCCGCAAAAAACCCCCGCGCTTTCGCTGACAGGGGTTTTAAAGGCCGATTACATATTTTTGCCATTCTTTGTGCATACCGCTCTTAACGTGTTTAGTCACTTCAAAATAAAGACCGCTGTGAGGCTTCCTCGGCGGATAGCGCAGCAGCATTCCCGATTCTTTCGGGGTGCGGCTGCCTTTATTGACATTGCAGCGCATACAAGCCGTGACGAGGTTTTCCCAACTGTCGCCTCCTCCGCGCGATCGAGGAATCACGTGATCGAGCGTCAAATCATCCCCGCTATAACCGCAGTATTGACAAGAGTGCGCGTCCCGGTGCAAGATGTTCCGGCGGGTGAGCGGAATATCCTTATAAGGAACTCGGACGTAATGCCGCAGTCGGATCACAGTTGGTAGCGGGAAGTTTGGCGCAATAAATTTCCCGTTGTGTTCTACCTGTTCTGCTTTTCCTTTCAACAACAAAATTACCGCCCTTCGCCAATTGGTGATGTTGAGCGGTTCGTAGGAGGCGTTGAGCACCAGAACATTGCCCATTGTTGATTATTAAAGAGAATATTTTTACTGATGCTAACACAGATTGTAGCTTAGGGGGGCGGGCTCGGTCTTGGCAAGGCTCAACAAAAAACGCTGAAAAACCGCGCCTTTACCCTATAGCTTCGCGCTTTCGCCCTTTATGGCTGCACCTATTTTCTGCCCTCGGTGTCGGCGAGCATTTTTCCGGGACTTTTGGCCTAGATGAGACCAGTATGTGCGATCGGCAAAAATTTGCAGAATAAATTTGATTTTTTTCCCTAAATGCCTAATCTTCCCGGCAACAAACACTCTAACTTTTTACAGTATTAGTAACCATAAATGAAAAAGCTTATTACTGCTCATGAAATTTCGGCTCCTAAAGTCAGTTTTTAGCGCGTCAATTATTGCCCTGGCTGCTCCGATTTTAGCAAACAGTCCCGCCTTCGCCCAAACCCCATCATTCTTCTGCGGCGCTGCAGGCGGCCGCCCGGCCACAATTGCTGTCCAACAAGGCAAAAATATTCCCGTTATTCTGTGGATAGCCGATAACTATTTCAATGAATCGGGAGAAGACGCAATTACTCGCTGCACCCGAGTATCGGGAATTCTCAACAACTCGCAACCCCAAGGAAGCTGGGACAATATTGTCACAGCAGGTGCATCCCCCAGCGGTCAACTAATTATTTGTGCAGCTAATCCTCAAGACGGTTCCTGTAGATTATTATATCAAGTGCCAAAAGGGCAAAATTCCGAACAAGCCCGACAAGAACTCCTCAGAAGAGTAAAAAATCCTAATGTAAATGTTTCGCCCCTTAAAGTAAATTGATAGTCAGTAGTCAGTAGTCATTAGTCATTGGTCATTAGTCATTACTCATTACTCATTGGTCATTAGTCATTACTCATTGGTCATTAGTCATTGGTCATTAGTCATTACTCATTGGTCATTACTCATTGGTCATTACTCATTGGTCATTAGTCATTAGTCATTGGTCATTGGTCAGTAGTCAGTAGTCATTAGTCAGTAGTCAGTAGTCAGTAGTCAGTAGTCATTAGTCATTAGTCATTAGTCATTAGTCATTAGTCATTAGTCATTAGTCATTAGTCATCGATCGTATCCGCTGCCATCGAAAAATTATTATTTCGATGGCAGTTACTTTCTTCAGTAAGGTACGCGCACCAGCGCCGTTTAATTAGTGTAATATCAAGTTTGCGTAATTACTTATAATATTCGATCGAGCGGGCTTACTAGATTGTTTGTTTTAGGCAATTCTTGTAGGTTAAGCTGTCGCGCATTTAAATTGTATATTCAAGGCGGGCAGGACACCCCACTCATGGTTCGATCTTTTTTTAATATCAATTCCGGTAGCATCGGAATTATTCATCTCTGTATTCTCTCCCTCTGCGTTCTCTGCGCCCTAATAAGGTTAAATCATTCCGATGCAACGGTCAACGATATAACATAAAATTTAAATGCGGCAACAGCTTGATTACAATTTCATATGATACTGAACGGAAAATAAATCCTCTTTCACCTAAAGAACAAGAGCTAATTCATCGCTCAATCCGACATCATCGGGTACGTCAAAAAACACATTACATCGTATTCGTTTCGCAAGAAATCAATAAAAATTTGTCTTGCACAATCAGTGAAATATGTTACAATATGCCTGTTAAATTAGTCTTAATTTTTAACTTGTGAAATGTCCCATATGGGATTCTCAATATGTTGTAAAAAATGGTCGTATTCACTCGAAAAAACAAAATTTTATACGTCGATCCACAAAAAAAAGCGAGGGCCATCGCTAAAAACAATCCCGCCCCAGCTTCAATTAAAAACTACCTTTGATTCCAAGCTTCAGCAGCATCAGCCACAGCTTGTTCAACAAATTTTTCTCCCAACATCGCCGCCTGCAAATTGTCATAAATCGCCTTTTGCAACTTCTTAACATCCTTGAGAGGGGGAATTAACAGCTCAGCTTTTTCTAAGCCAGCAGCGCTGACAATCCGAGCTCGATCGCTCGGAGCAGCATCAGCCGGAACACTCTTAAAATAAGAGTCCTGCAAAGCCTCAAGTGTAGAAGGCAAAACATTAGCAGCTTTCGCAAAAGCTAACTGATTTTGAGCATTAGTCAGAAACAAAGCAAACTTGACAGCATCGTCGGGGCGCTTGCTGTCGCGAGGCACAACCAAATTCATCACCGCCACAGTTTTTTTGCCGGTTTCCCCGGTAATTTGAGGGGCTGCAGCCGAGACAGCACCGACAGTCGGAGCATTGTCAGCGATCGCCTTTAAAAACTGAGGCCCGGAACCCAACAAAGCAGTTTCCCCAGCTTGATAAAGCTCGATCGCCCTGCGATGTCCCTGCACCAAAACATCCTGCGGCAAAAGTCCGCCATTGTACAAATCCACCCAATACTGAAAAACAGCCTTCCCCTTATCAGTATTAAAAGCAGCCTTACCTTTAGCGTCAACCAAAGGCACGCCCATCTGCACAAAAGATTGCAACACCTCCGCCGAATCTTCCGGCACAAAAGTCGCAAAAAAAGCAAATTTACCAGTCTTCTCCTTCACCTGTTTGGCAACAGTTGCCAGCTCGGCATAGGTAGCCGGAGGCTTGGCAATTCCAGCTTTTTTAAACAAATCCGTATTGTAAATAGTTACCCCGGTTGTGAGATACCAAGGAATGCCAAAAGTCTTGCCGTCAAGTACGCTAGCTTTCCAAATATTCGGCAGATAGGTCGATCGAACTTGCTCCGAAATCCGAGAGTCCAAATCCAGCCAAGCATTGCGCCCCGCCAGCAGCGAAGCAAAATCAGGATTCAGGTTCACCACATCCGGGGCCGTTTTCGCCGAAACCGCCCCCAAAATCTTACTCTCCATCGCCGACCAAGGGACATCCACCCAGCGCACCTTCACCCCAGGATTTTGGGCTTCAAAATCGGCGATCGTCTTGTTGAAATAATCGGTAAACTGAGGTTGAAGCTGCATAGTCCAGAACTCGATTTCTGCCGAATTCTTAGCCGAAGAATTAACGGCCGGTTTGCTACAACTGACAGCAGCAGCCAGCAGCAGCCCCACCAGACCAAAAATAGCAAACAGTTGCCAAGATTTACGTGTCATAGAATTAAATTTGAGAGTGTTGGGAACTGTCAGACAAAAAAGCGATCGCCAAAGCCAAGTATCAGAGATTGCGAGAGAGAATTTTGTGCCCGGCCCCCCGATGAACAGAATAGGTTTTTCGGCAAAATTTATCATTTTTGGGTCGATCGAGCTGAAATTTGTTGACATTCGCCACAGAATAGCTATTGTCAAGTAAATTGGATAGCATAAAATCGGAATTAGCGATCGCGCGACAAAGACACAGCAGCGCTGCACAGCCAACAGCAGCACTGCCAAAACCGAGATTACAGCAGGCGCGTGGGGAACTAATACCATCTCTCAAACAGAATGCAAGTCGCCGGCCCGCAATCCCAACCCGCTGGCCGATGGGTCATTCAAAATCGAAAAATCGAAAATGGTATCACCCTCAAGCAGCCAACGGCTGAATCAGGCTGGCCAACTGCAACATCAAAAATAGCAACTACCGGCGACCCAATCACATGGTTAACTTTTTCAAAGGTCTACTTTCCCAACGCCAGCCAGGAATCGGGATCGAAATAGCCCCAGACCGCATCAACATCATTCAGCTCGAAAAGAAAGCTCAGGCATTAAAACTAGGCATCCTCGCCTCCATAGAAGTACCAGAAGACATAATACAAGAAGGGCAAATAGTCGATCCGCCGGGAATGGCAGAACTAATACGTGCCATCCTCGCCGAAAACAAAATCAAAGCCAAGCGAGTAGCCACAGCCATTCCCGGCCGCGAAGCCGTCATCAGGCTAATTCCAGTTCCAGCAGAACTCAACGAAGAAGAACTGCGGGATTACATGAACGCAGAAGCAGGGCTGTACTTGCCGTTTCCCAGAGAAGACGCCGACGTAGACTATCAAAAAATCGGCTTATTTGTAGATGACGACGGCGTAGAAAAAGTGCAAGTCGTGTTAGTAGCAACCCGCAGAGAAGTTACCGACACATACATCGAAACCTTCAAAGAAGCCGGACTGACCATAGACGTACTAGAAGTAACCAGCTTTGCTCTGATCCGCACCCTCAAAGACCAACTGCAACAATTTTCCTCCCAAGAAGCCGCCGTCTTGACCGACATAGAATTTGACAGTACCGAGTTAGCTATAGTAGTGGACGGCATACCGCAATTTAACCGTACCATCCCGATCGGCACCTACCAAATCCAGACCGCCCTCAACCAAGCCATGAACCTGCCCCCCACCAGAGACACCACCGAACTGCAAGGCATGACTCTGCCAGTAACAGATACAATGGGCGCATCGGGAGACGCCAATCCCGGCACAAATGCCATGATAAAAGTATTGGGAGAACTAGCAGACGAACTGCGCCGCTCAGTAGACTTTTACCTCAACCAGAGCGAAGAACTCGAAGTAGCGCAACTGCTGCTAGCGGGCCCGGGAGCTGCGATCGGCAAACTCGACGAATTTTTTATGCAAAGATTAAGCTTGCCCGCATCTCAAGTCGATCCCATCGAAACCCTAGGACTCGAAATCAGCCAAGAAATTACCCCAGAACAGCGAGCAGGCTTAGGAGTCGCCCTAGGTTTAGGACTGAGGGAGGTGCTGTAACCTAACAGTTTTAGATAATAGTAGAAAAACCGATTTGAGAATTTTAGGAAAAAGCCCCTTCTTTTCTTCAGAAGACACCTGATGCAGAAGGTAGAATATTGGACGTAGAAGGTAGAACGTAAAAGGCAGAATATCAGAGAGAATAAAAGCAGCCGCTTTCTTCGGAAAACAAGCCAAAAATAGTTTCTTTCTTCCCTAAATAAACCCTTCAGTTGTACCCGCAATCTGCAGTCCTGTCTAAAATCTAAAATTTCAAATTAAAATCTAAAATCGAGTGAAGCCATGTACAGTCTAGATATTAATTTTCTCAACGACCGCCCGGACTACAAACCAGTCATAGCAGCCAAAAGCTCAGCTAAAAGAAGTTCCGGCCAAGGCAGAGACCAACTGCCCCTAATTGGAGCGCTGCTGTTTGCCTTCGGCATCAACGCCGCAGTCCTGGGCGCCTGGTGGTGGGCGACCAACCAAAATGCCAGCTTGGCCGCAGAACAAGCAACCCTCGACCAAGAACTGGCAAAGTTAAACACTCAAGCTAGCACCATCAAAGCCATCAACGCCGAAACCAAAAAAATTACCGCCGAATACCAAGCATTAGCCGGAGTATTCGACCAAATTAAACCTTGGTCGGCGATGCTGCAAGACCTGAGTGACCGCACTCCGGCGGGAGTGCAAATTGCCAAAATCGAGCAAATCGACCCCAGCCCCTCCGCCG
>NZ_JADEXD010000285.1 GCF_015207285.1 Tychonema sp. LEGE 07203
TTGAGTTTTACCGCTTGATGACTTAGCTTTTCAGGCATTATAGAATTGCTAATACGTAAATGCCACGTTTTCTATAGTTGTCTTTTTGTCAAGTACAATTTATACCAAATTAGATGAGCTTACCCTGTAATTATACACCCGATTGTCGCTGGATTATTGTCTCGAATTATCGAGAGCTGCGACTTTATCATACCAATAAAACTCCCGCTTATTACGAACAATTTTTTCTGACTGACTTGGCGGATATGGAAGCTTTTAAGCGGTTTTACTTTCTGCTGTGTCGCCGCAATTTTTTGCCTTCCCAAAACGGGGTTCAAACAGTTTCTGCAATTGACAGGCTTTTAAAAGATTCTGACGAAGCTCAAGAAGAAATTACCAATAAATTATATCAAGAGTACAAAGCAATTCGACTCGCTCTCGTCAAGCATTTTCGCTTTTCTGGGCCGCCGGATATTCCAAATCGCGATCGCGTACTCATCGAAAAAGCTCAAAAAACTTTAGACCGCGTTTTATTCATTGCTTTTTGTGAAGATAAAGGATTGCTGCCGCGCAACACCCTCAAGAACGCTCACGACCACAAAGACCAATACAATCCTCGATTAATTTGGGAAAATTATCAATCTGTATTCCGCTGGGTTGATGTGGGAAATGATGACCCTCCCGTACCGGGATACAACGGCGGTTTATTTAAATTAGATCCGGTTTTGGACGCACAGTTGACTGTGCCCAATCCCTTGTGCAGTCTGCTTAAGAAGCTGACCAGATTTGATTTTGATACGGAAGTTTCTGTCGAAATCTTGGGGCATATTTTCGAGCAGTCTGTGACTGATTTGGAAGAGTTAAATGCTGAAACTGCCGGACAGGAATACGATCGCAAAAAAGGCAAGCGGAAAACTCAAGGTGTGTTTTACACCCCAGCTTTTATTACTCAGTATATTGTCGAGGTTTCTCTCGGTGGCTATTTGAATCGAAGAGAAGCAGAATTGCGTTCAAGCTTTCAACTTAGCGTTAGCGAAAAAACTGGTTTTCTTCAAGAAACCCAGTTTTTGGATACAGATGGGGACTCAGAAACCGGGTTTTTTTACGAAAATACTTCGCACTCACCCGCAGATGCGGTAAAAAACCCGGTTTCTGCGATCGAAGCGCGCAATTCCTGTGCTATTAAGTTTTGGAAAGCGTATCGAGACGAGGTATTGCAAAAAACGCGAGTTATCGATCCGGCTTGCGGTTCGGGTGCTTTTTTGATTGCGGCTTTCGATTATTTGATGCAGCAGTACGAAAGAGTCGATCGAGAATTGAATGCTTTGGGATATCAGCCAAAAGACGGTAAGTCGCTGGAATTGGACAGAACAATTTTAAGCAACAACCTGTACGGCGTAGATTTGCTGTCGGAATCGGCGGAAATTACCAAACTTTCGCTGTGGTTGAAGACGGCTCAAGCGGGTAAAAAGCTGACTTATTTGGATGATAATATTAAATCGGGAAATTCGATCGTATCTGACAGTAATGTAGCAGATAGAGCGTTTGATTGGCAAGCTGAATTTCCCCAGATTTTTGCTGGTGGCGGTTTTGATGTTGTGATTGGCAATCCGCCTTACGTGCGGCAGGAGTTGCTGTCTCCCATCAAGCCATACTTGCAAGCAAATTATGAATCATATCACGGCGTAGCAGACCTCTATACTTACTTTTACGAACTCGGATTAAAGATTCTAAAACCGGGGGGAGTTCTTTCGTATATTGTGACAAATAAATGGTTGCGATCGGGATACGGCGAACCTCTACGCAAGTTCTTTGCGAGTCAAGGTTTACTAGAGCAAATTATTGATTTCGGACACGCGCCAATTTTTGAGGATGCTGATACTTTTCCCTGTATTGTCGCAGTCAGAAAACCTAACGCTTCTCTATGTATCTCTGAAACTGAAACCGAGATTGAGCGAGGTAAATCTGACCCTAATTCGTCGGCGGTGGTTTGTCCGGTGCCGCGCGAGGAACTTGCTAATATCAACCTTGCACAATACGTTCAAGAACACGGTTATCAAATTTCGCGCGATCGTTTTACTGCGACTGCTTGGAGTCTGGAACCTCCCGCTGTTGATGAGTTGATGCAGAAAATAAAACAAGTTGGAGTTCCGCTAAAAGATTTTGCAGGGGGCAAGCCTTTATATGGCATAAAAACAGGATTTAATGAAGCTTTTTTAATTGATGAAGCTACTAAAAATAGTCTGGCTCAAGCCGACCCTAAATCCGCTGAAATCATCAAGCCTTATTTGCGAGGTAAAGATATTAAACGCTGGAGTCCAGAGTGGGAAAATCTTTGGATTATTTTGCTGAAATCGAGCAGCGATAGTGTATGGCCCTGGAGTAAAGCAAAGGATAAAGCAGAGGAAGTATTTGCACAAACATTTCCATCGGTATATCAGTATATGAAGCCGATGCAAGAAAAACTGTCTAAGCGTTCCGACAAAGGGCGTTACTGGTGGGAACTGCGTAGCTGTGCTTACTACAGCACTTTTGAACAACCGAAAATTGTTTATCAGGAAATCAACACTTTTCCCGCTTATGCTGTAGACTTTAATGGTTATTTTATCAACAATAAAGTATTCTTTTTACCGCATTTTAAATTATATACTTGTGGCTGCTTAAATTCCCCTATTGGATGGTGGATTGCTCATCAATTATTCCCTAAAATGATAGGAGATGCTGTTACTCCTCGCAGCGATTTAATTGTTGATTTTCCGATCGCACCACCAACTGACCAAATTCGTGCCGAAGTCGAATTAACTGTCAGCCGTTTAATTGAAATTACAAAAATCAATCAAGAAACTCACCTAGATGTTCTGCAATGGCTGGAAATCACTTATATAATTGATAAACTCGGACAAAAACTCGAAGATTTTTCTGCCCTTTCCTTTGCAGACTTCGTAGCAGAAATCAGAAAGCGAATGCCAAAAACTAAATCCTCCGATCCTCTCGGCGTTGCTGGACTAAAAGCAGTCCGCGAAACTTATAATGAATATGCACCGGCCATTCAATCTCGCAAAGCTGAGGCGTTGAGACTCGAACACCGTTTATCCGACTTAGTTAATCAAGCTTACGGATTGACCCCGGAAGAAATAGATTTGATGTGGAAAACAGCGCCGCCGCGAATGCCGATCGCCCGACAGATTTGATAGAATATTAGAGCAGTGTTTATCGTCTTTAGAAATGTTGGAATCACAATTTTTGCGCGGCCAATTATGCAATTTGTGCAGGATTCAAAGGTAAATAATTGACCTTTGAAGTAATTTTTAATCTTCTGTTATCCGCTCTTGCTCCCCCCCTTAGCAAGGGGGTAAAACACCTAATGTTCTCAGGGATTTAATCCCCTGTTATCCGCTCTTGCTCCCCCCCTTAGCAAGGGGGTAAAACACCTAATGTTCTCAAGGATTTAATCCCCTGTTATCCGCTCTTGCTCCCCCCCCCTTAGCAAGGGGGGGCTGGGGGGGGTAAAACACCTACC
>NZ_JADEXD010000081.1 GCF_015207285.1 Tychonema sp. LEGE 07203
GCACCCTGGTTAAGGGGGGGGACATTTAGGAGGGCACCCTGGTTAAGGGGGGGGACATTTAGGGATTCGTTGACGTATTGGGCGATCGCCTCTTTGAGTGCTGCGTGGCCTCCGTCGGGATAGCGATTTGTTTCAATTAACTGCTGGTAATTCCAAGCTAGCTTTTGTTTTAATTCTGCTGGCAAGTCGTAGGGGCATTCGTTGGTGTCTAGGCGATCGATCGCACTTTCCGAGTGCGCTGATTCTCCTGACGCGCCGCCCGGATGGGGAGTGTAGGCGGCAAGTTCGGCTAAGTCTTGGCGGATAAATGGAAGCATGGTATAATTTACAACTTCTTATTTTAGATAATCTGCTCGCAAACATCAGGATGCAGTCACCGTCTTTAATAGTCTAAAGTCGAGCATCCATAATTTATGGCTAATCACTAATGACTGCTGACTAATGACTAATGACTAATGACTGCTGACTAATGACCAATGACTAATGACCAATGACTAATGACTAATGACTATTTTAATCGCGCCACAAAGCGATGCCGCCCAACAAACCGCTGACATTCGGCACTATTTTAACTTGCGGCGGTAAATCAAAAACAATTTTTTTAGTATTGCCGCCGCCGATGTAAAGGCGATCGCAGTTAAACAGATTTTGCAGAGAAACCAGCGCTTTTTCCAGACGGCGATTCCATCTTTTGGCACCGACTGCATCTAATGCCGATCGCCCTAATTGCTGTTCGTAAGTTTCCCCTTTGCGAAACGGGTGATGTCCTAACTCTAGATTTGGCACCAAAATACCATCGACAAATAAGGAAGAACCGAAACCTGTGCCGAGGGTAACTACTAATTCTACTCCCGTTCCAGCGATCGATCCCAATCCTTGAATATCCGCATCGTTAGCCACTCGCACAGGTTTTCCCAAGCGATCTTTGAGGGTAGTTGCTAGGTCAAAATCGATCCAAGACGGATCTAAATTTACGGCAGTTTTGGTGATTCCGCGACAAACTACGCCGGGAAAACCGACAGATACTCGGTCAAATTCTCCTTGTGCGCTGGCTAAAGAGGCGATCGCCTCTAATACGGGTTCCGGTTTCGGCGGTTGAGGCGTTTCTAAACGGCTGCGTTCTGTTTTGGGTTCACCTTCAGCGTCCAAAACCATAACTTTGATGCCGCTTCCGCCAATGTCAACGGCTAAGGTGCGAGTCGATGAATCTTGTTCAGTCATTTGATTGTTGACACTTGCAAGTTGGTAAGTCGATTTGAGATTGAATGATTTGAGATTTTCGATTAACTCTCCCATTAAATTTGAGAGTTTAAACAAAAGTCTAAAATTTCATGTTCGATACTTTGGGAGTGTCGGAAACTTGTACCAGTTTTTTTGGTGCAGTCTAAGTTTAATTGGGAAATTGGCAAAACTTTTGAATCGCTTCCCAAATTTCCGTTAGGACATTTCCCAAAGAATGATCGTCTTCTAATTCGATTAATTGCACCCAGGAACGGTGCTCGGCAAAATTTCTGCTAGCTTGAATCGGTATGATTGTATCATGCTTCCCGTGAACAATTAACGTAGGGACTGACCGCATTAATTTTTCTTCAGGGTATTTAGCCATTTCTGCCACAAACTGATAACTCAGCGGCAGATAGCGCTGTTCGCCGTAGTGATAAACTGGTAAATACTCCTCGGAGTGCCACTTTTCTAACTGTTGCTGTCCCAACAGCGGCAGCCAGTGAGAGAGAAATTGAAAAGCCGGTGCCAACAAAACTATTCGTTTTACCGATAATTGTCGCTGGGCCAACCAAGCCGCTGTCAGCCCGCCAAAACTTGACCCAATGATTGTAACTTCCCCTAAATCTTTTACATTTTCTGCCGGAGATGGGGAAGATTGGGTAGGCCAAAATTCTGTTTCTATTTGGTTTAATTGGCGGGTGAGGGTGAGACTGGAAAAATCGTTTTGATTGAGATCGGGAGTTTTTAGGTCAATTCCTAGGGAATAAAAGCGATTTTGGAAATATTTAGCCTTAGCTGAATCTGGACTTGAAGCAAATCCGTGTAAATAAATGTAAGTTGAATTATTCTGTATATTCATTCCGAAATTTTGATGATATTTACTAACTAATTTAGTCACGGACACACTATTAGATAAAAAATTGTTTTGTTTCCCCAAAAACTGCATCTAAACCTTTAATATAATATCCGATAGATTGACCGCAATAAGTAAGGATCGCGCGTGCGGACTTTACCGCAATCCCGGAGCGGAAACCAGGACGCACTACGAACAGTTTTTGTTATGGTAGTCGATCGGGCATGATATAATCCCGATAAAAATCTGATTTATGTGGTATTAATGCGATCGCGAACTGTAATTATTGTAACTTCAATCAGTAAGGTGTGCAGTGCATACCTTACAACTTGATTGTAGGGTAAACACTGCACACCTTGCCAATATAACTAGCGGGTAAAATTACTTTTTGCAGTTTGACTGAGTTCTAGTGGCTGACAGTTAACTCTCCTGTGCTTCAGGCGCAGGCTACAAATTGATTCTTGAGTAGCGCGCACCTGAAATACTAGAATATCGACTCAAAACTACTTGTATGTTATACCCATTTCATAAAGTAGCGCTAGATATTAACCCCCCCCAACCCCCCCGCGAGTTCGGGGGGGCTAAGACTTCATCTATACCACATCTTTAGAAAAATGGTATTACTGCGGTTTTTGGCTGTTTTGCCTCCGGTTTTTAGCAGTTTCCCTGCGCTGCTGCATCAGTTGAGATAGTTGGCTGCGCTGTTCGGGCGTGAGCACTTCTCGCATTCCTAGCATACTTTCAAATTGCGCTTCTTCTAACTGCTGTCTCAATCCCATGATTTGGCGGTTTTTTTCGCGCATTTGGCTGGCATTTGCTGTCGCACTAGACATCATAGTTTCTAATTCTTGTCTGGCTTGGCGGACGGCTTGCATTCGCTGGGAAACTTGGTCTTTGTAGCGATCGCGAACTGCCTGCATTTTCTGCTTTTGGTCGGCGCTTAAATTGAGTTGCTCGAACAGCCCGCCTTTCTTGCCAGCGGGTCGATTGGGACGCTGATTTTGGGCAATTGTTTCGGCTTGGGCGGGGGCAGAAACGGCTGTCGCAGCGGCTGTATTGCCGAGGGTTAACATTAAAACTGCTAGGGCAGAAATGCGGCGAATAGACATGAAAATTACCTCTTTGAGATTAGTTATTTTTTGGTTGTTCGCTGTCAGGAGTAACAGCGTAATTAAACAAGTCAGTTGGCGAGCGTTCCAGCAAGTTTTCCGCTGGAGGCTCCTTCAATACAGCCTCCCAGTTATTGACAAGAAATGCTTCTAGGTGTGCCGCCTCATCCTTCTGATGTTGTGCGGTAACTAGGACGCGATAACCTGACCCAAAAACTAGCAGACTTGCAGCGATCGCAGTAGGAAAAGCCCATTTGGGAAAACGAAGGATTTTTGACTTTTTAGTGGCCTCGATCGATCGCGCTTCTCCTAGGTGATTTAACTCTACCGTCGCCTCATTTCTATCTATTGCTGCTAAAAGTTTTAGCTCAAAATCTGGGGCAGATTCAGGAACGTTTGGGCGATGTTGCTTTAAAAAATTAACTAATTCTTTGTCACTATTTCCGTCCTTCATAGTTCGTGAACTCCCTGTTTTTGCAAAAATTGCCGCATAGCATTTCTGGCATAAAACACGCGAGATTTGACAGTCCCTGAGGGCAGTCCCAAAATTTGGGATACTTCTTTTTGCGGGATATCTTCTAGGTCGTGCAACACCAAAACGCTGCGGTGTTCAAAGCTCAATTGATCCAGGCCGCGCTGCACTAAATCTTGATAGTGTAACTGCATCAAGTCGGATGTGTGATTGTTTACAATAACTCGCTCCATTGTTTCTTGATTTTTGAGCTTGGAGTCAAAAGAATGCTGTTTAGCAAATGCTTGTCTTTGGTCGGAAGCCACATTCCAAGTGATTCGATAAAGCCAAGTAGAAAAATTGTCTTGTTGTTTGAGTTTTGGCAATCCTTTCCATACCCGCAGGAATACTTCTTGTGCTAGATCGTCAAGAAGTGACGGGCCGCAGAGTTGGTAAAGGGTTGACCTGACTTTGTGTTGGTAGCGTTGGTAAAGGTAGCGAAAGCAAGTGCGATCGCCCTTTAAGCATTTATCAACTAAGTCGGAGTCGGAACAGTCGTCGATTAAAACATTGGCTGACACACCTAGCACCTGTGAAGTCTCCCCCACCTGTTCGTTATCTGAAGTGTTTAGACAGGAGAGGGGTGAAAAAGGTTCAAATTATTGAAGAAGGAAGAAGGAAGAAGGAAGAAGGAAGAAGGGAAAACCAACTACCGCACGGGTTTAACTGATTTGACTGGTTAAGAGGCTCTGCGAAAGGAACCTATATCTAGAGGCTCTGCCTCGCTGGGGAAAGAGGAGGCAGAGCCGACCTATCTGCGTTACCAGGAAGAGCCTGGTAACGAGTAATACGAGTAATTTGCGGGCTGTCCCGATTTAAGATTTACCGCAGAGTCACAAACTCTTCAGCAGTCGATGGATGAATGCCGATCGTCGCGTCGAAGTCTTTCTTCGTAGCTCCCATATTAACGGCGATCGCCATTCCTTGAATAATCTCGCCCGCGTCTTTCCCCACCATGTGCACGCCCAAAACTTGGTCAGTATTAGTCTCAACAACTAACTTGACAAAAGTCTTTTCGTCTGCACCTGTCAAAGAATAAAACATCGGTCGAAACTTGGCTGTGTAGCACTTAATTGATTCGGGAAACTTTGCTCTAGCCTGCTCTTCACTTAAGCCGACTGTAGCCGCTTCCGGCTGGGAAAATACGGCTGACGGCACATTTTCGTAACTAATTGCTCTGGGATTGTTGCCAAATTCAGTATCGGCAAAAGCGCGTCCTTCGGCGATCGCAATTGGCGTTAAATTAATCCGGTTGGTGCAATCTCCGACGGCAAAAATGTGCGGTTGACTGGTGCGGCTGTCTTTGGTAACTGCGATCGCACCTTTATCAGTTTCTACTCCCGCATTTTCCAAACCCAATTTTTCCAAGTTGGGCGATCGTCCGGTAGCGCACAAAAGCGCATCAACTGTCAAGGTTTCTTCCGATTCTCCCGACAAAGTTAATTTTAAGCCTTCCGGGGTTTTTTCAATTTGGGCGATCGAGCTTCCAGTCACAAAATTGATCCCGTGCTTAACCATTCCTTCCTGCACGTTAGTGCGAATTTCTCCATCAAAGTCATTCAAAATTAAATCGCGCCGGATGATTTGAGTTACTTGACTTCCCAAACCGTTCATAATGCAGGCAAATTCAACGCCGATGTAACCTCCTCCCCAAATTGCCAACCGTTTCGGCTGCTCTTTGATCGAGAAGATTTCGCGGGAAGTAATGGCGTGTTCGATGCCAGGAATGTCCACTCTGTGAGCTTCGCCGCCGACTGCAATTAAGATTTTAGCAGCGGTGTATTTTTTATCGCCAACTTCGACGGTGTGGGCGTCGATAAATTTGGCGTATCCTGAGATTAATTCCACTCCGGCTTTTTCAAGGAAGCTGATGTGCAGTTTGCTCAGCCGCCGCACTTCTGTGTCTACGCTGGTGACGAGTTTTTCCCAATCGAAACTGCTTTCTACTGGACTCCAACCGTAGCCGACTGCATCTTCGTAAAGGTGCGAAAATGTTGAGGCGTAAACCATTAGTTTTTTGGGGACGCAGCCGCGAATTACGCAGGTGCCGCCTACTAAGTCATTTTCGGCGATCGCCACTTTCGCCCCGTAGGATGCCGCACGCTTGGAACTCGCCAATCCGCCGGAACCCGCACCTATCACAAACAAGTCGTAGTCGTATGTCATAATTTTCGTTAATTTCCTATCTCTATTTGACGATTTTTGCGCTTTACTTTTTTTAATGATATCTCAAAAATTTTTCATTTTTTTTGGGGGCGATCGCTTTACTTTTTTCGGTTGACATGGTATTATTAAATAATAGAAATCTGTGCATTAATTTTAAAATTGCCACCACTCCCATTATTAAAGTATAGCACGAGTAAATCGCAAAAAATATATATAAATGTAACTATTTTGGGGCGGCAGCCGATGAGGAAATTGCTGATTGGCGATCGGACTATAGCGTTCTCAGTAACATGAAGTACGCTTAAAGAGCAGTCATTAGTCATTAGTCATCAGTGATTAGTTAGCAGTCATTGGGAATTGGGAATTGGGAATTGGGAATTGGGAATTGGGGATTGGGGATTGGGTTAGCTACTAGCGATGATTTATGGCCCATTACCGATTACCCATTACGGGAGTTTGCCTCAGCTAACTGAGACTCGGCTATAGTATAATTAAGCTCAGATAGTTCTCGGAGACAACCACTATGCAAGTCACGAACGAACAAATTATTTATCCATCCAGCGACGGTCAACCAATGGCAGATAGCACAATTCAATACAAATTAATTGTCACAATCAAAGAAGGTTGCGAATCGCTGTTCAAAAATGACCCAAACGTCTTTATAGCCGCCGATTTACTCTGGTATCCAGTTCAAGGTAGACCAGACATTTCTCAAGCACCGGATACGATGGTAATATTTGGTAGGCCAAAGGGCGAGCGACGTTCCTATATGCAATTTCAAGAAGATAATATTGCTCCCCAAGTCACATTTGAGATTCGATCTCATAACGACAGACAAGCAAAAATGTACAAAAAACTTGCGTTTTACAATCGCTATGGAGTCGAGGAATATTATCTTTACGATCCAGAAAACAACGATTTGAGCGGTTGGCAAAGAATTGAAGGAAACTTAGAAATTATTGAGCCGATGGAGGGCTGGATCAGTCCTAGATTGGGAGTACGATTTGAGTTGGGCGAAGATGGGTTGGAAATTTATCGACCTGATGGACAAAGGTTTCTTTCTTATGCGGAATTGGAGGAACAAGGTGAATTAAACCGCCAGCGTGCAGAACAAGAATCTCAAAGAGCTGAACAAGAATCTCAAAGAGCTGAACAAGAATCTCAAAGAGCTGAACAAGAATCTCAAAGAGCAGAACAAGAATCTCAAAGAGCCGAGCAGGAATCTCAAAGAGCTGAACAAGAATCTCAAAGAGCTGAACAAGAATCTCAAAGAGCCGAGCAGGAATCTCAAAGAGCCGAGCAGGAATCTCAAAGAGCCGAACGTTTGGCGGCAAAACTGCGCGAATTGAACATCGATCCCGATCGCATTTAAGCCACAAATTGTTTAATTTAGGACTTATTCATTAAGACCCAAAAAACCGGGTTTTTAGCGTTTTTGCGGGCTATAACCAATTATTTTCGTCAAAAAACCCGGTTTCTGACCCGCCCGTGCGTAAGTCCTATAAGCGTCCAAACGATCGCCCTTCCACCCGCCAAAACCTCTCAGAAGTGTTAACTTAGTCATTAGTTGTGTCGATCGCACATAAAAACCAATGCCTGAACTACAAACCCAGACCCATCCAGACCTTCACCTACAAGACACCTCAAAACCCGTCATCGTCGGCCTGCAAGACGTAACAAAAGTTTACGGCATCGGCGACTTGGAAGTGCGCGCCCTAAACGGTGTCAGCTTGACAGTAACCCAAGGAGAATATTGCTCGATTATGGGCGCATCGGGTTCCGGCAAATCTACAGCCATGAATATTATCGGCTGTCTCGATCGACCTACGAGCGGCAGTTACTACCTAGACGGCGTAGATGTCGCCCAAATGCCGGAAGCAGAATTAGCCGGAATTCGCAATTTAAAACTAGGTTTTGTCTTCCAACAATTTCACCTACTACCCCAATTAACAGCCTTAGAAAATGTCATGTTACCGATGGTTTATGCAGGCATTCCCGCAGCAGAAAGACGCGAACGGGGGGTAGACGCTTTAACCAAAGTAGGTCTGGAAAGCCGGCTGCAAAATAGACCGAATCAACTATCAGGAGGACAGCAGCAGCGGGTAGCCATCGCCCGGGCGATCGTTAACCGTCCGGTGTTGTTGCTTGCAGATGAACCGACTGGTGCATTGGATACAAAAACTACTCAAGA
Organism: Tychonema sp. LEGE 07203; assembly: GCF_015207285.1. Taxonomy (GTDB): domain Bacteria; phylum Cyanobacteriota; class Cyanobacteriia; order Cyanobacteriales; family Microcoleaceae; genus Microcoleus. Next base: position 8,055 of record NZ_JADEXD010000081.1, read on the forward strand.
AGTAATGGATATTTTTACAGAATTCAACGAAAGCGGGATGACGGTGGTGATGGTAACGCACGAACCGGAAGTAGCACGGCAAACTCGCCGCGTTGTCTGGTTCCGAGACGGTCAAGTTATTCATAACAATCTTAATCCAGCAGAGCTTTCTCACGCAGTATTTTAGCATCGAAGTCGGCGACAAGAAAAGTCCGCGATTGAAAGAGACTGTGGGCGAATTTAAAAAGGGTGAAATCAAACATCCCAGAATCATCAAAAACTCAAAAACTATGATAAGGCAGAGCTAAATAGATTCATCGCCGCAGTCACAATATGTTGCAGGCGAGATGTTGCAGGCGAGTTTTGGCACCCGCGTAATACGATCGTTTCCGGCTGCACAGTCAGGTGATAACTTAGAGGGCAATTCATGCAAGATTTTTACAAGTCGCCGCCTATCTTGGCGCAATTTTCAGTTGTTCGATTCACAGTCAACAGCCAACAGTCAACAGTTAACAGCCAACAGTCAACAGCCAACAGTCAACAGTCAACAGTCAACAGTCAACATCATGAGGAGTGCAACCGGAAAAGAATCGAGATAAGCCAGTGGCGATTGTTGAATCTATTTGCGGTTCGAGATTTTAAATTTTTCTGCTAGCCAGAGGGCTGTGTCAAATATTTTGAGGCTGGCGCGAATGTCGAAAGTTCGATCGCGCAGGGGTTTTGGCGCAGTCAAGCATCAATATGCCACAAACCGGAAAAGTTATCCGTCAGTTGAAATGTGCGTATGTTAAATTTACACAATAATGAATTACACCAGAACTATTCCGGCTATTTTGAGTGCTGCGATCGCCCTGAGTTCGATCGCCCTCATCCCACTAACATCACCTCAAATCGCCCTAGCATTAACCGCCGACAAAGTTAAAACCGTTGCCAAAGAAATTACCGTCCGCATCCAGGGGCCAAAAGGCGGTTCTGGAGTAATTTTAGAGAAACAAGGCAGCACCTATTATATCCTGACAAACTGGCACGTGGTCGATAAAGCAGGCGATTACGAGGTCGTAACTCCCGACGGCAAAGCTCACTCTGTATACTACAGCCTCGTGCGGCGAGTGCCGGGGATGGATTTAGCCGTCGTGCCCTTCAGCAGCACTCAAAGCTACCCCCTGGCTCAATTAGCCAATTCCTCAGCAACCAAGGGAAACAAGGCTTATGTGGCCGGTTGGCCGACATCCGGCGGTTCCCTGAGACAGCCGATTTTCATCGCCACCGAAGGTCAACTGACCGGCCGCCAGACTCCCTGGAACGGTTATACTTTGGTATACGATAACTTAGTGAGAGCGGGGATGAGCGGCGGGCCGGTGCTCGACTCTGCGGGGCGAGTTGTGGCAATTAACGGCATTGTCAGGCTAGAGAACAATTCCGATAAAATCGTGGCGGCGGGGATAGAAATCAATACTTTCATGAAATGGCGATCGACTGTTTCGCTGCCAGCAGTTCCCGCATCTCCTAGTGCCGAAAATCCGAAAACTCCTGTTAACAATTCGCCCCGAAAGCCTGCAAGTGCGAGATCCTTTACCGCCGCAAATACCCTCAAAGGAAATTCAGAAGTTATCAGCTCCCTTGCTCTAACTTCAGCTTATTTTGCCACAGGAAATAGCGACGGCACGATCTCTGTTTGGAATTTCCCCACCGGGGAATTAAAAACCACCCTGCAAGGACACGCGGAAGCCGTAAATGCAGTAGCAATCAGCGCTGACGGAAAAGTGTTAGCTAGCGGCAGCGATGACAAAACAGTCAAAATTTGGAATTTAGAAACTGGCGCGGTTCTACGCACTTTTAGCGGGCATTCCGGTGCTGTTTCGAGTGTTGCCTTCAGTCCAGACGGGTTGTTTGTAGCCAGCGGCAGTTGGGACAAAACAATTAAGATTTGGAACGCGAAAACAGGGGAATTGCTGCGGACTTTGACCGGGCATTCTGCGTTGGTGAATGCTGTTGCGATCGCACCCACCCCTCCAATTCCCCCCCTTGGCAAGGGGGGGCTAGGGGGGGTTTTAGCTAGCGGCAGCAAAGACGGTTCAATTAGGTTTTGGAATTTAGCCACAGGTCAAGCAATTCGCACGATTAACGGCAAAAATTTGTCTGTTTTGTCCCTAGCTTTTACTCCCGACGGCAAGAGTTTAGCTGCGGGAAATAGTAACGGTACAATCGGTTTGTGGAATGCCGGAAACGGGCAGTTAATTCGGCGTTTAAGCGGGCATACTGACGGAGTTTGGTCTGTGGCAATCAGTCGGGATGGGAGTATGCTCGTTAGCGGGAGTTGGGATAAGAGCGTCAGACTTTGGGATGTGCGATCGGGCGATTTGAAAGGTAGTTTGAGCGGGCATTCTGGCTATGTTAGTGCTGTGGCGATTAGCGGGGATGGCAAGACTATTGTTAGTGCTGGTTGGTTGGGGGAAATTAAGATTTGGAAACGGGGGAGTTGAGATTTTTTTGATTTAACCGCAGAGGGCGCTCTTGGCGCAGAGGAGGAGAAGAGAGAACAGGGTTTGCCTTTGATTGAGTGGTGTTATACGATCGAGATATTTGGGATAAAACAATGAGTGGACTAAAGACTAAATTGCCAACTGATATCTGGGTAGCAGCAACCTGGGAAGAGTTCATCGCGATGGCGGATGACCCAGCTTACAATAAAGCCAAATGCTACTACCGCAACGGACAAATGAGGATTGAAACTATGTCAGTAGGGCCAGATCATTCACGGGATAATGCGATCGCACTCTTCGCAATTAACCTATTTTGCACTATCAAAGGTATTTCTATTAACGGATTGGATAACTGTAGCTACCGGAAAACAGGAGTGCGAGAGTGTCAACCGGATGTATCATACTATATTGGAGAAAGAGCGCAATTAGCACCGAGTGGAACTTCGATCGCAAGTCTTGACGTTATTCCACCGCCAGATTTGGTCATAGAAGTTGCTGACTCAACTTTGGCTGATGATATTGGTGAAAAACGGTTGCTTTACGAAGAGTTGAAAGTCGCTGAATATTGGGTAGTAGACGTGCAGAAATCCGAAATTATTGCCTTTGCGATTATTTCGGATAATGGCAGTCGGCGGATTGTTCAATCTGAAGTTTTACCTGGATTAACTATTGCTTTGTTGCAAGAGGCTTTGCGGCGGAGTCGCACTCAAGATCAAGGGCAGGTAGGTGCTTGGTTGTTGGCTCAATTTCAGCAGTAATTGATATAAATAAGCTCACTTTAAAAAACAGAATACTCAGGAGATACCGGGTATTCCGTATTTACTGCGCCAAAATATTAGTTTAAGCAGTGAGAAAGCCCATGATAGCTGAACTGGCTATAAAAAAGGCTGTTTTTGACGTTCGCAATTACCCGCAAGCCTTTCCAAACAATGGTTGCAAGCGCGTTTTGGTAACAAGTGAGCAGCGGTAAGTACGGTAGACCCGAAAAATCATAAACTAACAGAAAATGTAGTTTGGTCAAAATTGGCATTTTCCTGATAATTGAGCACAGCAAGTACGGAAAAACTGACAGAAGAGCACCATTCTAAACAAGCTCTTAAAAACCGGGTTTCTGAACTTCAGATATAGGTTTTGATGCTAAATTTGCAGTCAGAAACCCGGTTTTTGCCACAGGTGCAAGATATCAGGAACAACATTTTCCAGAGTCCGATCGCACGGGAGCATCTCATATTTGTAAAAACACTTCTTTTGACTCCTGAATTCTTCCTCTTTCCTCTTTTCTCCTGTCTCCTGTCTCCTGTCTCCTGTCTCTTATTTCTAGCTTGGGTGCTTTCCGACAGAGATGCTCCCGATCGCACTTTCATTAAAAAGCTAGTTTTTGAAATAACTCCGCAATCGGAAGAGTAAAGCCGGGGACGATTTCTTCGCCATCTAGGGAGTCAGCAGACTTGAGCAGGCGATCGGGTTCTTGGGACGATCGGTACACCAACACATACTTTTCTTTAGGGTGAATCACCCAAAGTAAACGCGATCCGTTGGCAAAATATTCTACAAGTTTGTTGTGAATTTCTTCCACTGTATTGCTAGGAGAAAGGATTTCTACAGCCAGATCCGGCGCACCTTCTAGGAAGCCATCGGGGAGTTCGTCTAGCCCTTGCAGGCGTTCTTTTGCCATGAATGAAACATCGGGCGATCGCTTGTTTCCCGATTTCATTTTAAAAGCAGTGCTGGAGTCGAACACCGCGCCTAATTTTCTGGTTGATACGCAGTTAAACAAGGCAGCGCTCAAAATAATGGCAATATAACCGTGTTTTGCACCCGAGTTTCCCATGTCAATTAGTTCTCCATTCACAATTTCGTAGCGGTGTCCATCTCGGTTGAGTGCCATGAATTCGGCATCAGTCCAGACTTTTTTTTCTACTGGGGATTCTACATTTTTAGTGAGGTTTTCTGCTGGATGTTGAATTAGAGTAGTCATAGCTTTCTCCTAAACTTATATTTCTAGTTAAACATCAGACAGTTGAAAGTTGGTAGGGGCGGTGCCAAGATTGCCCGCCCTCTTAGTTGAAAGTTGACAGTGTAGATAATTAATAATCCACTGTTAAAAATTAATCCGGCGGTAGACTTCAGACATCGGAAGTTCTATATTTAAGCTTTGCAGGACGATCGCCCGATCTATCCCATCGTACACTTGCCATTGCCAGCCGTCGTTATTTTGGCTATCGAGGTTGTGATATTGCTCAATATATGGTTCCGTTTGACTCACCAGCAGATATTCACAAAAACTAGAAAGAGAGCGATATTTTCTGAACTTTTCACCTCGATCGTAGGCTTCTGTAGAAGGCGAAAGAACCTCGACAATCAGTAAAGGGTTGAGAATTTCATCCGTGCGATCGCCATTAAATTCTGGTTCGCCGTCAATTACCAGAACATCGGGATAAGTTCCGTGATTGAAACTAGGAATCCAAATTCGCAGATCGCCGTTATAGATTTGAAAATTTGTGTCTCGCACAGCCACGTTAAGAAAAGTCGTAATGTCTACGGTAATACGGCTGTGAGCGGGGGAACCTCCTGGTATAGCAATAATCTCTCCGTTACAGTATTCGTGACGTTCTTCAGCGGTTTCCTCGATCGCCCGATATTCATCTGGAGTGAAGCGAGTCTTTGTCGCATCTGAAGCAAGGTTTGGCGAATTGGTTGAAGCAATGACCACGATCGCACCTCCTAAATAATTAGACTTTAAATAATTATGACTTACAGCTAGATAGTTTTCCTAGCCCAGAGACATTTTTTTGGGAATTCCATTCAAACTCCCTAAATAAATCTCCATGCCTTTGTCTGCTGCTTCACAAACGCTAAATTCTCGCTTTTCTTTTACTTTTAACACTCAACTGCTTAGTAACTGATGTATAATAATGCAAAGCAAAAAGTAGATTAATCCCAAAAAATACCAAAGTTAAAACAAAGGTAAAAAAAGAAGTAAACGACAGCCCGGAAATCATGGTAAACATCGCCAAAACGATCGAGCAAAACCCAAAACCCGAAGCAAAAGAACTTAAAAGCAGCAACTGCACCTTAGACATAGTTTAATTTAAAAATTATCCGTAGAATGCACTCTTGGCAGCCAGGGATGAGTGCCAAATGATACTTATTACTATATAGCGGAATTGCTCAGTTCCGCCAAGGGCAAAACGGCTACTTTCTTAAAAAGGTTGGAATTCTACTGAAAAATACAGCCCGCGCTCTTGCCAACTCGTGTGGCGCGACTTAATATCAATCAAAGGCAGGCCCCAGCCCAAGCGAGCATTCCACCTCTGGCGGTACTGCCACCGCAGGCCCAATCCCGCCGACAGCAAAGTATTTGTTTCCAAATCCGCCATTCCCCCGCGATTCCAAACATTGCCAACATCCACAAACGGCGTTACCTGCAAAACTCCTTGGTTGTCACCAATCCGCAAAATCGGATAGCGCAACTCGGCAGAAGCAAAAATCCCGCTATCGGCGAGCAAAGCATCCTGACGGTAGCCCCTCACTGTCTCCGGGCCGCCCAAACCAAATTGTTCGATCGGCAAAAGCTCACCTCCAGCCAACTGCACGTCCGATCGCACAACCAGCAGCGTCTGGGGAGCCAACAACCGCACGTACTGCAATTGACCCCGCCACGCCAAAAATTGACCGTCAGGCTCGCTGCTGTTCACCGTAGCGCCAAATGCTGCGACTCCCAGACTGAACTGCGATCGCCCAACCAAGATATCTCTTTCTCCCCTCTGAGTAAAATCCTGAAACAGCCTCAGCGCCGAAACCCGAGTTCTACCGCGACTGTCAGCCCCAGGCGACAGCGGAAAATCTTCTCCCAGCAAAGAGGTATCGCTTTCTCGCTTCCCCGCAGCGATGCCCAGGGCAATTTCTGTTCTCGCAGTTTGCACGATCGGCTGCCGGTAAGTCAACTCATAAGTCCGGCTCGACGACTCAATATCCAGCGCGTCAAAAGGCTGCTCAACAATATTGCTGCGACTCCTGCTTGCCTGAAAACTTACCGTACCGTTGCGCGCATTCACAGGCAGCGCGTAACTAACATCTACAGCGTTGCTGCCCTCAGTATTTGTATAAATCAAACTCGCACTATCTCCCAAACCCGATAAATTAGCCTCGCGGATTTGTGCCCCGCGCCGCCAACTCCCCACACTAGGAGAGCGAGAATTGTCAGTAAATATCCCAGCTTGGAAAGTTTTTGATTCTTTGACTCGGACTAAGAGCACATTAAAACCCGGACGAGAACCCGCTTGCAATTCTGCTGAAATATTTTGGATTTGACCGCTTAATTGCAGCAGTTGCAGAGCTTCTAACAAACGCTTTTCCTTCAGCGGGCCTCGCGTTGCCAGTGCCAAACGACTTCTGACATAGTTAGAATTCAGCCGTCTAGTTCCGACTACTTTGATACTTTCTAGCTTGCCTTCTAGCACTAATATTTTTACAACTCCACCTGCGATCGTTTGTGGCTCAATCAGCGCTCCCGAAGTGATATAACCTTTGCTAAAGTACAGTTCATTGATAGCAGAACGAGCTTGCAGCAGTTCGGTAAAAGTCAGCGGGCGGCCTACAAAGTTTTTGAGTGCAGCGTCTAATTCTTGCTTGCTAAAGACGGTGCTGCCGACTACTTCAAATCGATCGATCTCGATCGTACCGGGAATGTCGGGCAATTCTGCTGGCTGCGCCGGCACTACTGGCGGCAAAAGCTGTTCTACCGGAGGCAGGGGTGCTGGGGGCGCGGGTTCTTCCAGAGGAGATGGAGTTGGCCCGAGCCGATTGGGAAGGGGAAATTCTTGTCTGTTGTCTCCTCGGTTCGGCAATTGAGCGAGAGTTTCTCTGTCTTGACTTTGGGCTTGTGCAGCAAATTCCGAGATGTTGTTTTCTGGCTCTTGAGTGTCTGTATCTAATTCTGAACTTGAGTATAAATCAGGAAGCCGATCGCGATCGTCTGCGGTTTCTGGATTAAGTTGTAATTGTGACTGTAAATTATCATTCACAATTGGCGATCGGCCCAAGGACTCGGCAGCTTTTTGAGCTGTTAGCGGTGCGGGGCAAATAGCTGATATCGAACAACTAAGTGCTAATGCCCTGAAAAACTTGATTTTACCAAACCCTCTGGAATGTGGCAGAGGCATGAGAGTTTATACCTTTTTATATTAAATCATTGAAGAATTGGGAATGCTTTGCACGATCGGGGTTGGGAGCAGGGCCAAGCGAGTTGCACGATCGGGGAAAAATGGTATTAGCAATATTTGATAGTTATACCCTTTCTCTAAAATCATGCAATACTCTCCGACCCCCCCTAGCCCCCCCTTAGCAAGGGGGGGGACAAGAATACTGTTATTTCGTTTGAAATTGGTATTATTTACACTTACTAGCTGGTGCTGCAGGCGCAATTGCAAACAATAATGTCACTTTATCACTTTTTCTTAAGAATTAATTCGTTAATTATACATAAATATACTTGACAAAATGCTATACTTGTGTGTATCTAAATTACTGGTGAAAAAAGCTCCGACTTCCCCAAGCTAACGCTATAGGTAGGCGGAGCATTCTATCAAAGCTATCATCTGAGAAATAGGTTAATTTTGATAGAAATTACTACATTTTGTTGAGCTGCGATCGCAATTCTTCCAGCTCAGCGTCAATCACCGGACTCGACTCGGAGGTACTAGGCTTAGCAGTATTATCCGCTGCGGGCAATTGACCTTGAGACACAGAACCTCCGTCCAGTTGAGCTTTCATTTGAGCCAACTCGTCCTCAACATCGCCACCGGCTTCGAGCGAGCGGAAAGCTGCTTCTAAATCGCTGCCGCCGGCCGCCAGTTCTGCTGATGCTCCCGCGCGAGCTTCTATCTGCAAAACTTTTTCTTCCATGCGATCGAAAGCTGCCATTGAACTGCCAGTATTCAGGGTGCCAATGGTGTTGTTGAGCTGTTCCTGGGCCTTAGCTGCGGATATTCTGGCCTTGAGCATATCCTTCTTAGTTTTGGCTTCGGAAATCTTGCTTTCCAAACCGATCAAGTTACGCTTGAGGCTTTCCACCTGAGCCGATTGCTGTTCCAAACTGCTTTTGAGGGTAGCCGCCGTTTCTGCGTGAGACTTTTTACGCACCAGCGCTTCCCTCGCCAAAGTTTCGTCTCCTTTTTGCAGGGCTAGCGCTGCGCGCTGCTGCCACTGGTTAGACTGGGATTCAGCTTGATTGTACTGAGTCTGGGTGCGCTTTTGAGTGGCGATCGCGCTGGCAACGGCCTGACGCAACTGCACCAAGTCTTCCTGCATATCCGTCACGGACTGTTCTAAAATCTTTTCCGGGTCTTCAGCTTTGTTGACCATATCGTTAAGATTGGCTCTGACGACTCGGCTAATGCGATCGAATAATCCCATAATGCTATTGTTCCTGTGAGGTGTACGAAGTAGGCGGCAAGCAGGCTCGATCGCGTTAGCCCGCTTTGAGTGAAACTCATCTGGTCAGATGTTTAGCGCGATCGAGCCTTTGGCAATTTTTGCAAACATATAAATACAGTTTAAAGCGATCGAGTCCGTGGTGCAGACAAGCTGATTAATGCACCTATCTATTAAGTTTAACTTCGATCCGGGAATTCCCCAACAGGCTTGTGGACTATCTCTATCTCGGCTGTTGAGAAGTTTTTGCCGTCGGGACTATTTTTCTGCTAGTTCTGGTTCAGGATGCGGGCGGCTCGCCCGATCGCAATTGGGGCGTATTATTGCCCGGAAGCATTTGTGCTTTCATCGCCGCCAACTCATCATCGACATCGCCTGCAGATTCGAGAGAGAGAAACTGCTTTTCTAAATCGTTGGTTCCGAGTTCTGCGATGGCCTCGGAGCGAGCTTCTAGCTGCACGACTTTCTCTTCCATCCGTTCAAACGCGCTCAAAGCACTGCCGGTACTGAGATTGCCCATCATTTCTTGGAGCCTTTCGGAGGCTTTTGCCGATCGAGCTCGGGCAATGTACATATCTTTTTTTGATTTTGCCTCAGAAATTTTACTTTCGAGCGATCGCATATTTTCTTTAAGTTGAGCCACCACAGCGTTTTGCTGTTCCAGACTAGCTTTCATCGCCGCTGCCGTTTCTTGATAAGATTTTTTTCGCGTCAGAGCTTCCCGCGCCAAATTTTCCTCGCCTTTTTGCAAAGCTAGCTGCGCTCGCTGGTACCATTCTGCCGCTGTCGATTCAGCTTGCGAGCATTGGCGTTCCGTGCGTTTTTGAGCTGCAATCGCCCCTGCTACAGCTTGTCTGAGCTGGATTAAATCTTCCTGCATATCCATTACAGCTTGTTCCAGAATTTTTTCTGGATCTTCTGCCGCCCCGATCAAACTGTTAATATTGGCTCGAATCACTCGCCAAATGCGATCGAATAATCCCATGAGTTCCATCTCCCGATTTTATTAAATTTTAGATTTAAAAATGGGAATTGACCATTAAACAACCAATTTTGTGTTAGACAAAACATTCATTATTGTCTCGCTTTGTCTAACAATTTAGTTAAAGTTTTTCACGCTTTACCTAATTTATGGCTGATAGTATTGCGCCTGCACCCCTTTGGCTTGGAGTTCTGTTACCAAACGTTCTGCTGAGGCAGCATCGTTCAAAGCTCCCATTTGGATCTTGACACCCTTTGAGAAATTCCGCACGTAGGCATCGGGAACTGCGGTTCTGGCTTGCTGGAGAGATTTTTCGTCGGTGTAATCGGTGACAACATAGTAGAAACCGTCGGCAGCCCGTCTCGGCTTGCCTGCGGGGGCTGCTGCCGCCGCCGGAGCTGCTGTCGCCGCCGGGGCAGAGGCTGCCTGCTGGACTGGAGTCGGCGTTGGAGGCAATGTCGGCAGACTCGGCACTGTCTGGGCGGCGCTGGGGCTGGGACTGGGAAGCAAAGCTGTGCTGAGATTGTTGAGTCCTTGTTGAGCGCCTCTGGCAGGGTTGCCGTCTTCTGTAGGAATCGGGACAGCGCCGATGGGGGCTGGAGGCGCTGGTGGAGCCGGCGGGATTGATGCTTTTGGCGATGGGGAAGCTATCGGGCTAGCTGTGGGCTGGATATTGCTGAGAGTGCTCAAATCTAAATCGACAAATTCCTTGGATGTCAGATTTGGAGCTTTGGGCAGTTCCTTGTTGCTGCTATTTGACGTGTCGCTAGCGGTGGGACTTTCGTTTGCTCCTGGCGCGGTACGATCGAGCAAACGGTTCAAACCCGTTATTTTTGCCACACTTGACGGGTGCGTGACTGCGTAGCCCAAAGCCGTGCAGGACAGCAGAAACAGCAGCATCGAACTCAGTCCCAAGGGAGTTAACAGACTGGCGGCCAAACTGCGTTCTCGATCGGGTTCAGCTTTTGTTTCGTCCAAACTTTCGATCAGTTTTTCGCTTGATTCTAGATAGTTGTGGGGTGCAAAGCTGCTGCTAGATAATGAGGTGGCACCCCTAGTAGTTGCTAGCGGGGCATCGCCCTGGACTCCTGCCAGGGATAGGGGCAGCGATAGCGGCTGCTGGGTTTCCTCGGCAGCCTGCGGCGACAGGTTTTGGGTATTCTGTTGCTCGGTTGTGGCTGTTTGCTTGCCGGTACGAACTGATGGCGACACCCACTGTTCGGCGCGCCGCCTGTGCCTTCTGTATGTTGTCAGTTCTGCTTCTAGATTTACATCCAGACATCCCAAGGCTGCTTGCAAAGCAGGCTTGATGGGGGTTGATGAGGATTGATGATTTGGGGATTCAACCGAAGAACGCTTACTCATTAGCCAAACTCCTATCGTCTCTGAATTGATTTTAATGTTTTGATTCTCTAGAAATAAACAAGAAGTTTTAAAACTTGCCTATTCTAGGATTAGCTGCTTTTGCCGTCAAGGCAACTGCGGTGCGATCGCCTGCTGTCGATCGTTTTTGCTATTTTTTCATTTTTTTATATTAAAACTTATATTGCTGTCTCCCACAGGCTCCTTATCCTGCTCTCAGCCACTTTTTGTATCCACAGCAGCAGTCTATTTGTAACATCTGACACTTATTCCGCACTTGTTGTTTTTCTTGATCCCCAACCATTTTATTAACTTTTAGCCTGTATTTTTACCTACCAAATGAGTAAGTACCGAGCTAACTGTTTCTATATATAACGCAATTATAAATAAATTATAAAATTCGATTGCCTGTCGGGGATCGCTAAAACCCATGCAGCGTAAAGGCTGGGAGGCTCTCAAACCTCCTAGCTTTACAGAGGAGAATTTATAGATGAAACTGATTTCTCTAAACACTTTTATGAAAGCCCCATTAACTTCAGCTTGCCGTCACTGCCGACACTACACTCCCGAAGGAAGACGCGGGGGTGTTTGCGATTTGCTAAGCGTACCGGTGCAAAGTCAGTGGAAAGCTTGTGCCTTGGCGGTTTCGCCTTTTGAGCCATATTGGGAAAATATCGAAGAAGAAATTGAACTTTGGAAAGAACAGACTGTGACGCTGCCGGATGCTGCTGTGAGTGTTTCTGAGCGCAATGCTGGCCAGTTGACAGGCACAGCGTTAATCGCAAAATTTCCAGCAGTGTCGGTCTAGTCCGATCGCAGCAGGACCGATCGTACCATTTTTGATGGGAACATTGGGGATTTCCGATTCGGGAATCACCGAGCGCGAGATCGGTTTGGAGCGTCCAAAAAAGCAGTTTCATTTTTTTGGGAAACTAATATCAATAATTACACTTTTGGACGATCGCCTCAATTCGACTTTTGCAACTGACACAAATCAAGAGCATCTGTAACTTGAATGAGCGAATCAAAAAAACTCATTTGTCGGTCGAGTTACGGCAGCCAAGGATATTGACTAAAGTCCGGTTCCCGTTTTTCCAAAAATGCTTGTTTGCCTTCGGCACCTTCCTGGGTCATGTAGTAAAGTAAAGTGGCATTTCCAGCCAGCTCTTGCAGGCCGGCTTGACCGTCGCAGTCGGCATTAAAAGCGGATTTTAAACAGCGAATCGCGATCGGACTTTTTTCGAGAATTTCTCGGGCCCACTGCATCCCTTCGAGTTCGAGTTGTTCTACCGGGACGACGCAGTTGACTAAACCCATTTCTAGAGCTTGCTGCGCGCTGTACTGGCGACACAAAAACCAAATTTCTCGGGCTTTTTTCTGGCCGACTACTCTGGCGAGATAGCTGGCTCCGAATCCACCGTCAAAACTGCCGACTTTTGGGCCGGTTTGTCCGAAAATAGCATTGTCGGCTGCGATCGTCAAGTCGCAGATCAAGTGTAAAACATGACCGCCGCCGATCGCATATCCTGCCACTAAAGCAATTACAACTTTAGGCATCGATCGAATCAACTTCTGCAAGTCGAGCACGTTCAACCGGGGTATACCACCTTCGTCTACATACCCCGCAGCACCGCGCACGCTTTGGTCGCCGCCGGCACAAAAGGCGTATTTGCCGTCTGTATGAGGCCCGGCACCGGTGAAGAGGACAACGCCGATTTTTGTGTCTTCGCGGGCATCAGTAAAGGCATCGCACAGTTCTTGCACGGTTTTGGGACGGAAAGCGTTCCGTTTGTGAGGTCGATTGATGGTAATTTTGGCGGTGCCGCCGCTTTTGTGATAGAGAATGTCTTCGTAGGTTTTGGCGGTTTGCCATTCAATTTGCATAATCAATCTGTCGATTTGAGATTTTGAGATTTGAGATTTACTCTACAGATTAATCTGGGAGCAGGAACAAGCGTCTAAAATTTGGGAAGCATCCGCTCAACAGCTTTGGGGCGCTGTACCCGTTGATTCGCGGTCGAGTTGAGATTTGAAAAGCCCGCTGGGGCGATATATCCAGCGATAAGTCGCTTTTAGATTTTAGAGGGAATTGGACGCATCAAGGCAAAAGAAATCGGGTTTTTTACCGTTTTGGCTGGCTGCAACCTATCTATTTGTCTGAAAAAACCCGGTTTCTGACCGCTGGGCCGGCGAACTAATAGAAAAAGCATCAAATTCTTTTCCCCGCGTCTGATTATTGCACGGCAAAAAAACTTTAATGCGCTGGATTACTTGCGCGTTAAAAGAGTCAGCAGGTGCTTTCCTGCTTTGGCAAATACTGGATCGCTGGAGGAGAATTCGCTGGGTGCGAGTAATGCTTTAACTTCGGCAAAAGCTTCTGAGTCGAGGGTTCCTTCTTTAGTAAATAAAGTGTCTATGACTGCAATGTGTCTGGAGTCGAGACCGAGCCGGTTTGCGATCGACTGTAGGTACATTTGCTCCCGCAGGTCGATGTGTCCGTCTACCGCTGACATTTCGTAGCCGGAACCGATGAGCAACAGCTTTTCTGATTCTGAAAAGAAAGCTGTCAGGGTTAGCAATTCCGTGGGGTTGAAGTAAACCTGCTGTTTGGAGACTCCTTTTACAAGGCGCTGAATTAGTTCTATTCGATGCGGATCTCCGCTGGAAAAGGCTTTGAGAGTCTTTTGCAGCCGTTCTTCTTCTGCTTGTGCGATCGTCCTGTCGATAATCATGACTCCGCGCAGGACGGAAATTAGAGCAGTCAGAAATACTACCAAGGGAGTGATATCTTGTTGGCGGAGTTTTTGCCGGCTAATCCGGGACAACAGCTCAACAACTTCAGTGCTAATGGTGGTGGTGTCCATAATTCAAAATGACTGTGGATAGGACTGCGGTGTAACTTTATTTTTCGATCTTAAGTGTTTTCAGCTAGGTAAGTATGCCACAAATTTCCGTAAAAACTTGTTTTATTAGCGATCGCACTTATTCGCTCCGCAGCAAGTGTATAAGTAAGACAATGTTAAGCGTTTTTAGTTACATAGGTATATCGTGAATTTGCAAACAGAGCAGTTGTTTATTGGTGATTTTAATTATGCTGTTCACAAGCGCTGGATGGCTAGGGCGGTGGAACTAGCGCGAGCAGCCGGCGATGCGGGCGAAGTGCCCGTGGGTGCTGCAATCGTTGACGGTACTGGCAAGTTGATTGCCGAAGCGCAAAATCGGCGAGAGCGAGACTGCGATCCGACTGCTCACGCTGAAATTTTGGCTCTGCAGGCGGCGGGCAAAGTTTTACAAGACTGGCATCTCAACCAATGCACGCTCTACGTGACTCTGGAGCCTTGCCCGATGTGCGCTGGCGCGATCGTCCAAGCTCGGATCGGTTTGCTGGTATACGGAGCTGATGACCCGAAAACAGGCGCGATTCGGACTGCTGCTAATATTCCAGATAGCGCGCCTTCGTGTCACCGCTTGCAGGTACTCGGCGGTATTATGGAATCTGTTTGCCGAGATCGGTTGCTTTCTTGGTTTGAAACCCGAAGGAACAATTAACCGGTAAAAATTTTGACTTTCTTTTGGGCGGTGTTTAATGAAACTTGGCTGTTTAAGTGAAATAATAGATCCGTAATTGCCCGATCGAGCTGGCTCCTGACTGCTGTCGGCTTGACCCCGGTGAAAGCCTGTTATAGATTATTGGTTGTCGGGCTTTAGCACGGGCCAAAGGCAAAATGCCAATAGCCAAAGTGTCCCCATCGAAAGACTAAACGTTTGCTAAGCAACATATCCTTAGACTCTATATATCGATAAAGCAGGTTAATTGCCATGCGCCATACTGCCGCGATCGCCGTTGAGTTCAGTAAATCATCTCTAGTGAAGCCAATGCCTGCCAAGGTAGTATCTAATACCTCCCGCGTTTCTCCTTGGTTGACCTCCTTGCTCTATCCGCTAGGTCACTATGCTGTCCTACCGTTTTATTTTGGCAAGATTGAGATCGCCGGACAGGAACACTTACCGAAGGACGGGCCTGTCATCTTAGCCCCTACGCATCGCTCTCGGTGGGATGCGCTGATGATGCCCTATTCAACGGGACAGATGGTGACTGGACGCGATTTGCGGTTTATGGTAACTGCCGATGAGGTGCAAGGCCTGCAAGGTTGGTTCATCAGACATTTGGGAGGTTTTGCTGTCGATATCAAGCATCCGGCAATTAGCAGTCTGCGTTACGGCGTGGAATTGCTCCTCGACAAGCAAATGTTGGTGATTTTTCCCGAAGGTGGCATTTTTCAGGATGGTGAAGTTCACCCTCCCAAGCCTGGATTGGCTCGTTTGGCAATGCAGGCAGAGTTGAGCAAACCCGGTTTGGGGGTGAAAATTGTACCGATGAGTATCCGCTACCGCCCGCGCATTCCTCGATGGGGCGCTCGTGTCAAAATTGCGATCGGCAATCCCATTTCAGTGGCGGATTATGCTAAGGGTGGCACTGGCAAAAAAGAAGCGCGATTGTTGACTGCAGAACTCGAAATGGCTCTAAAAAATCTCGATAAAAGTTGTTAGTTGTCCGTTGTTAGTTGTCCGTTGTTGGTTGTCCGTTGTCCGTTGTCCGTTGTTGGTTGTTAGTTGTCCGTTGTCCGTTGTCCGTTGTTAGTTGGTAGTTGCTAGTTGTTAGTTGTTAGTTGTTAGTTGTTAGTTAGCCCGAAAGCAGTAGTCAACAGTCAACAGTCAACAGTCAACAGTCAACAGTCAACAGTCAACAGTCAACAGTCAACAGTCATAAATAGTTAACCGAAATAGAGATTAATGGAATGTGCTTTGAACTTTAAGCCCGGTCAAATTGTCAGTTTAGAATATGGAAATGCGTGCCTGCATTCAGAGGTAATTGACGTGGTTGAGGCGCGTCAAATTTGTTGGGTGCGCCCTTTAATGTTGGTTGGATTGGTGGCGGGGAAGAATGTATCTGAACAATGGCCCGAAGAATACATTTTATCGGATTTGCGAGATGGTGCTGATTTGCTTTGGCCGCTGAGTTTGTTTCGGGCAGCGCTGGATACTGAGGTGATTTCACTGTTGAGTCAGTTGCAGTCTCTCGACTCCGATCGCCAGGATAGGGCGATCGCCTCCCGACAACTTAGGGATTTTGTCGATCGAGTTTGGGCCGCTTTTCCCAGTGCTTTTAATTAACCAGATATCTGGCGTTTTGTATATTAGTCCGCCAAAATTGAAAACCCAGTATATTTTTCAGTCCGCTTCTAGCGAACTTAGTTTGTTTAGCGTGGGATTTCAAAAGACTGTCAGTCAACCAACAATCGGTTTCACCCATAATATCAAATCCTCTCTTCATCGGAATGATTCAGATATATATTCTCGGACTCTGTGTACTCTGTGTTCTAGCGCCGGTTAAATCACCTGACGATGCTACGGTCAACGATATAACCCCCTAAACATAGTGCTTCTAGACTCAATGTCTAATTGACAGAGATGAGGGATTTTACCCTATGAATTCGCCAACAGTCTCTTTAAATTGCCGATCGCAAATCCCCGACTTCTCCAAGAAATCGGGGATTTCGCATTCAATTTTATGCCAAATCAAACAGCAAAATTTCCGCATCGGCCGCCGCTTCAATCACCAACTCAGACTCACCGCTAACCGCCGCCCCGTCGCCATTTTCCAAAGTCAAACCGTTGACCAAAACCGAGCCGCGAGCCACTTGCAGCCAAGCATGGCGATTTGGCTGCAAAGCATGAGAAACCTGCGAATCTTTATCCAAAACAGCCGCATACAAATCAACATCTTGATGCACTTTCACAGCACCATCTCTCGCATCTCGTGCCGCCACTAAGCGCAGTTTTCCCCGCCTTTCTTCCACTGAAAAATCCCGCTGTTCGTAACTCGGAGTCAAGCCATTTGTATCGGGTACCAGCCAGATTTGCAGCAAATGAACCGGGTCATTTTGCGAGTAATTGAACTCGCTGTGCTGGATGCCCGTACCCGCACTCATCCGCTGCACTTCACCGGGTTTAATCACCGCACCGGTACCCAAACTATCCTTGTGTTCTAATGCTCCTTCCAGTACATAGGTAATGATTTCCATGTCGCTGTGTCCGTGAGTGCCGAAACCTTTACCCGGACTGATGACATCCTCATTAATTACCCGCAAAGAGCGAAAATTCATATAATTTGGATCGTAATAATCGGCAAACGAAAATGTGTGGTAACTGTCCAGCCAACCGCGATTAGCGTGTCCTCTTGCTTCACTTTTTCTGACGGTAATCATTTTCTGAATCCTCTGTGAAATTTATCGGGTGTTTCTTTGATGTTTTTATTTTAAACTGAGTCAAGCTATTATGGATAGTACGCACTTTTAAGTGCGGTAGTTACCAAAAAGATACTGTGCAAGTCAAAGAAGTAAAAGTCGATCGGGCAAATTGCCCTGTAGAACGCACCCTAGAAGTGATTGGCGGGCGCTGGAAAGTCTTGATTCTGCGGGAGTTGTTTCAAAGAGTCAAGCGCTTTAACGAGCTGCAGCGAGCCGTCAGCGGCATTACTCAGAAGATGCTGACACAGCAACTGCGGGAAATGGAATCAGACGGGATTGTGCACCGGGAAATTTACCTGCAAGTGCCGACAAAAGTTGAATATTCGCTAACGCCTTTGGGCCAAAGTCTCAAACCGATTATTAATGCCATGCACGAATGGGGAATTCAGCATATTAGCGAAGATGGAAAATGAGCCGTTTCTAGATATTTTTTCCGTCTTCCGACAGATTTAAAATCTTAAACCCAGTTCAAAAATAATAATATGAACAAAATAGAGCGTCTCGCTACCCTCAACCGCATCCGCAAACTCAGCCGCCTGATGGATACCGCCATTGGCATCCCCGGCACCAAATTTCGCATTGGTTTAGACCCAATTATCGGTTTAGTTCCGGGTGCTGGGGATCTCGTAGATACTGCATTTTCCGCCTACCTAATTTACTTAGCAACTCAATTCAACCTTCCCCAAAAAATTCTAGGGAAAATGATTTACAATATCGGTCTGGAAGCAGTTGTCGGTTCAGTACCTTTAGTCGGAGATATCTTCGATGCTTTTTATAAATCAAACATGAGAAATCTGGCGCTTTTAGAAGCACACATCGAAGCAGTTGAACCAGAACTTGCCGCAGTTGCAGAACCTATTCCTGAATCTATTGAATGGTAGGGGCGGGTTTTACCAACAATCATTGAAAATAACTCATATCTTGCACCATTCTCTCTTAACAGGCTCTCCGGCCTGTTCCACAAAGAGTGAATTTTCTTCTTGTGGAACAGGCCGGAGAGCCTGTTCCTAAACAAGTAATTGAGAATGGTGCAACATCTCAGAAATAACCAACAATGTCTCAAACCCGCCCCCATTAAACGAAAAATCCGAATGTACATTTTCCGCATTATTCGATGCAAATTTAATGTTGATGTGGGTTATCTGTTGTGGGGGGGCGGGTTTATCTAGATTGTTGGAACTCGTCAGATATTATTCGTAAAACCGCCCTACCAAATAATCACTGATGGCGTTTAACAGCTTCCACCAAAGCAATAACATCTTCTTCTCTAGTATTAAAAGCCGTTACCAGTCTCACAGTACATCCATCCCATCGATAAAACAGAAAACCCTCAGCTAAAACCGATGTAATTACTGCTTCAGGAAGTCGAATAAAAATCTCGTTAGCTTCAACCTGATGGCAAAACTTCGCTCCTTCAACTCCTGCCAAACCTTGGGCTAATTTGGCTGCCATATTATTGGCATGAGTCGCATTCTTCAGCCACAAATCATCCGTTATATATGCTTCCAACTGTGCCGACAAAAACCGCATTTTCGAGAACAAATGCCCGCTGCGCTTGCGGTAAAAAGGGAAAGTCTTTGCTAGTTCTTGATTGAAAAATACCACAGCTTCCGCAGCCATCGCCCCGTTTTTTATCGCTCCAAATGAGAGGATATCCACACCGGCGCGCCAAGTAATATCTGCAGGAGAACAACCCAAGCTGACAACAGCATTGGCAAAGCGAGCTCCATCCATGTGGAGGTGCAAATTATGAGCGCGAACCACTTCCGAAATGTGAGAAATTTCCGCTGGATTGTAGACAGTGCCCGCTTCTGTTGCTTGAGTGATACTGACGGCTGCGGGCTGTACGTGGTGGACGACACCTGCACCAGCTTTCTCGATAATTTTTGCTAAAGTATCTGCTTCTATTTTACTATGTTCTCCTGTCACTGTCACTAACTTTGCACCGCCTGTAAAAAACTCCGGAGCGCCGCATTCATCGAGATTAATATGAGAGTCGGCGTGACAGTAAACAGCCCCGTAAGGAGGAGTCATAACTGCCAGGGATAAAGCATTAGCAGCAGAACCGGTTGCTACGGGAAAAACTGTTACTGATGTCTCGAACACATCGGAAAATTTAATTTGCAAGCGCTGCGTATATTCATCATCTCCGTAAGACATTACAGCACCGCAATTAGCCGCACCAATCGCTGCCATAATTTCCGGTGAAACCCCGGTGGCATTGTCACTACAAAAATTCATTTGAATAATTGGTAAACAGCATCTATAATATAACTCAACAGTCAAAACTCAAGTATTAAACCAAAAGAATTATGGCAGAGTACCGCCAAATAGAATACCGCATCGGCAAAGACGGCAAAATTACCGAAACCGTCCTCAACGCCACGGGTGCAAGCTGTACTGAAACCACCGCCGGAATTGAAAAAGCCCTCGGAAAAGTAGAATCTCAAGACTTGCTGCCAGAATACTATCAAGGCGAAGAAAATTTGACCGCCGAACAAACGCAGACTTTAAAACAAGTTTAGAAGAGTTAAAGATGTTTGAGATCGTCGGTGCAACAGTTGATGTAACAACAGTGCCTGCCTTCAGCTTCGCGCTGGCTGTCGGGGGCATTTTTCTAATTTTAATCTACCTTTATGCGGCTTCTGAGGCGGGAGATGCGATCGAGTTTAAGTACGATACAATTCTGCGGGAACGCATGAATAAGTTAGAGATTATCGATTGGCAAGACTTAGGCGAAAAAGCTGGCTTAACTCGCTTTGGGGTGCGCTTAGTGCGGCAGGGAGACCTGGGAAAACTCACCCTAGACGAACTGAGGCGGCTGGCAACAGTGCTGAATTTGAATTTCCAAGAATTCGATCGCAATTTGATCGCGCTGCCAATGTCGGCTACAATCACAACTAATCCCAGCGAAATAGAAGAATTGAGGCAGCAGTGTTTCCGCCTGCGCGAAGAATTGCAGCAGCAAAAAACTCAACTAACTGCCGATTTTCGCCGCGCTACTTTTGAACAGTTGCAAACTTTGTTAACCAACTATCCCGCTGCCCGCAAAATGGCAGAAACCAAGCCGGATATGCCCGCAAAAAATCTTTCT
This sequence comes from Tychonema sp. LEGE 07203, assembly GCF_015207285.1. Lineage (GTDB taxonomy): Bacteria > Cyanobacteriota > Cyanobacteriia > Cyanobacteriales > Microcoleaceae > Microcoleus. Next base: position 28,701 of record NZ_JADEXD010000081.1, read on the forward strand.
GCTCTTTTTACTCCGTTAGAAAATCTGTTATCAAGCTGGGATTTTGAAACAATCGGTTCAGCTTGGGAACAAGTCACTTACAATCCGCAGTTCCACCAGCCGGATGTTGAGGATATAACAGAAGGAGAATTAGTTTATATTCGGTTTGTCGGCTATCGGGATGGAGACAGAATTTTGGTTCCTGCTAAAGTTAGCCGTACCCTGCCAGCGGGAATAAAAAATTAAATTTAAAATCTAAAATCAACATGACTACAGTTGCCATTGACTTCGGCACCAGCAACACGGTTGTCTGCATTCTCAACCCGGATACGCAAGCACCAGAAACTTTGAAATTGGGTGAGATATCCCGCATTTTCAAAATGCACAAATCGAGTGAAAATGTGCGAGAAATACCTGTAGTACCGACTTTGGTATTTGTGAAAAGTGCGGGGGAGTTAATATTGGGAGAAAAAGTGCGATCGCAGCGTTTGGCACAAGCCCAGCCCGATCGTTTTTTTAAAGCTTTTAAACGCGACTTAGCCGCCGACTTTCAACCACCAGCCCGCAATATCGACGGCGAAACCTACACATCAGAATCAGTAGCAGAACAGTTTATCAAAACTATTTGGAAACAATTATATTTACAATATATACAGCCAGATAAAGTAATTTTTACAGTACCAGTAGGAGCATTTGAGCGATATCTGGATTGGTTTCGCAACTTAGCAGAATCTCTGGAAGTTTCGGAAGTTCAGCTAATAGATGAATCCACAGCAGCAGCCCTGGGATATGCAGTCAAGCGCCCCGGTTCTTTAGTTTTGGTAGTCGATTTTGGTGGGGGAACTTTAGATTTAAGTTTGGTTCGTACTGCTGTAACTTCCCCTTTACCCACCCTTAGGAAGAAAGTAGAAAATCTCGCTCCCACCCTTAGCAAGGGGGGGCTGGGGGGGGTGCGGGCGGAAGTCTTGGCAAAATCCGATGCTGGTGTCGGCGGCGAAGATATTGATATCTG
>NZ_JADEXD010000082.1 GCF_015207285.1 Tychonema sp. LEGE 07203
AGATTGTGGCTGTCAGTAGTGTAGGAATCATCAGGACGCCGAACCAGCCTACATAGAGGCGGTTGTCGGTAGATGTTACCCAGTTACAGAACTGATCCCACAGGTTGGCGCTTTCGCGCTGCTGTAAAGTGGCTGTCATGTATTTATGATTGCGTTATTTGGTTGTCAATGTTCGGATGATGTTTCTATTATTAACGATGTCGTGAAGGTTTGTAAAGGCCTGTAGCGACAGTTAAACTGATGAAGGTGATAAGGAAAGCTGATGAGTCCTGGTGCCAGGGGGAAAAGCCGTGAAGCCTAGCTATCCTTCTTCGTGAATCGCCGGCATGAATTGATGCTTTTAAAATCAACTCATGTCTTCCACCCGTCGCCACACTCCCGCACGCGAAGCCAGTGAGAAGCCCGCCCCACAATAGTTTATTGATTGTGGAACTTCCACGCGGGCCCGTTGCGGACTTTGGTTTGCGGCCCAAAAATGCCAGATTGACGCAGTAGGGCAATCCCTCGCAGTTGCCGCGATCTATATATAGTGTTTTGTGGGGACACTCTACCTCGCGGTAGCCGCGCTCGATCGGGATACTGCGCTGTGTCCGATCTTTGAACATTGGGAAAAAAAGATAGGTGCGGGGGCTGGAAATCCGAGTCTGAAGGCGACTGAGCGGGTTTTAAACAGCTTGTTGCTCCAGTAATCTATCATAGAAATGCTGTAGTATTTGGGCGCGTAAGACCGAAGCAATAGGCGCAGGATTCGATCGACAATTGAGCTCGTTAGTGCGATCGCCACGAAGCGCGCACTAAGTATTAGTTGGTAGTTATAGCAACCGCGCCCGACGGTTAGGAGGTTGCGAATTGCTGCAATCGTAGTTTTTACAGCACTTCATGCAGAACTTCTCCCTTAAAAATCTGCGATAGAAAACTATCAAAGCAAATCCTGTTGAAAGTTTATGAAAAAGACGATAAGATTAAGTTGAAAAATATCAGAATAAATAACTATCAATACTTAATAAACTAACCAAAAGAGAGTCAAACCTATGTCAGAAAATCATGTAGTATTAAAGCCAGAAGATTATGATGCTCTCAAAAGCGAGCTAGAAACCCTGAAAGCGCACGTTGCCGAACTAGAATCTGCAGCTAAACCAGAAGTCGCTAGAGTGGCAAAACAAAAGGCCCTGTTTGCTGTAGTGACCAAAATTCGGGAGTCCCTAGACTTAGATATTATTTTCAAATCAACGGCTACCGAAGTGCGCCAACTGCTGAATGCCGATCGAGTGGGAATGTTTCGATTTTACCCGGATTCAGGATTTGACGACGGCGAATTTGTGTCTGAAGACGTGCTGCCAGAGTTTGACTCAGCAAAAGCTGTCAAGGTGCACGATCGCTGCTTTGGAGGACAACACGCAGTACACTATGAGAAAGGAAGAATTCAGGCAGTTGCTGATATTTACAATGCTGGATTGAGCGATTGCCACATTGCTATTCTTGCCCAGTTTCAGGTGAGAGCAAACCTAATTGTACCTTTAATTAAAGGAAGTAAACTTTGGGGATTGCTCTGCATTCACCAATGTCGCGCCCCGCGCCACTGGCAGGAAGATGAAATTGAGTTTGTCAGTCAAATTGCAGTGCATTTGGGAGTAGCAATACAGCAAGCAAAACTTTTAGAAAAAGCCCAAAAGCGGTCAACAGCACTCCAGACAACTCTGGAGGCTCAATTGCGAAAACGCACTGAAGAGCTGGTGAAGGAAGCGGACCGAGAACGAGCAATAACTCGGATGATTGACAAGATCCGCCTCACCTTAGATATGGAAACAATTTTCCAGACAGCAGCGACAGAAGTCCGCAAACTTTTAAATGTCGATCGCGTTGCGATTTATCAATTCCGTGAAGACTATTTCGGCGACTTTATCTTTGAATCTGAATCCGGCGAGTGGTCGAAATTGGTAGGCAGTGGTTGGGAAGATCCATATATAAACGAACACCGAGGAGGCAGATTCCGCTACGGGGAAGCCTTTATCGCAGACGATATCTACAATGCCGGACAGAGCGATTGTCATATAGAAGCTTTAGAATATTTTGGGGTCAAATCCTGTGCGGTAGTTTCGATTTTTAAAGGTGAGAAACTCTGGGGATTGCTCAGTGCATTTCAACACACAGGTGCGCGACATTGGGAAGAAACTGAAGTTAAGTTGCTCAATCAAATTGCCACTCATTTGGGAGTGGCTTTGCAACAGTCTGAGTACCTAGAACAAATACATTTTCAAGCTAAACAGCAGGCGAAAGCAGCAGAACAAGAACGCACCTTAACTAGAGTAATTGAACGGATTCGCCAGACGCTAAATATTGACAAAATATTTAGCGCTACGACTCAAGAAGTGCGGCAAATCCTCAACTGCGATCGTGTAGGAGTTTACCGTTTTTTTCCAGACTGGAGCGGGGAATTTGTGTCGGAGTCGGTAGCAGAAGGTTGGATACCTTTAGTAACTGACAAAATTAAAACAGTCTGGCAAGATGATTATTTGCAAAAAACTAAGGGCGGCAGGTATCGCCATCAAGAAATTTTTGTAGTTAATGACATCTATAAAATTGGTCATTCTCCCTGTCACTTAGAAATCCTCGAACAAATTCAAGCGAAAGCATATTGTGTAGCACCTGTTTTTGTGGGGGAAAATCTCTGGGGTTTGCTAGCAGCTTACCACAACTCTGGTCCCCGCGAGTGGGAAGCGGGAGAAGTGAGGTTGCTGGCTCAGGTTGGCAGTCAATTGGGAGTAGCTATGCAGCAAGCAGAATTGCTCGATCGCACTAAACAGCAGTCCTGGGAATTGCGGACGACGTTGGCCGACTTAAATGCGATTGTTGACAATTTGGCTGACGGGTTATTAGTTACTGACATTGAAGCTAAAATTACCAGGTTTAATCCGGCTTTGCTGGCGATGTTTGAATTGAAAGATGTTGACCTGAAGGGGAAAAAAGTATCCGAAATATTTCCTAAAAAATTAGCCCAATTGGTGGAGGCGACTGAACATAGAGAGGGAGAAATTGTGACGCTGGAAGTGGAACTAGGAAATTCTAGGATCGGTCAAGCTTTAGCGACAACTATTCTGAAAGAAGCGGTGAAAGACGAAGCAGATCGATCTCTCGGTTCGGTAATTTTGATTAGAGATGTGACGGTGGAACGAGAAGTCGATCGCATGAAAACGGACTTTCTGGCTACAGTTTCTCACGAATTGCGGACGCCTTTAACTTCGGTTTTGGGTTTTGCTTCGCTGATTCAAGAAAAACTAGAAAGAGTGATTGTTCCAGGAGTCGTATCGGAAGACCGCAAAATTAAAAAAGCCTTGAATAAAGTGGGAGACAATATCAACATTATTGTCTCAGAAGCTGAACGGCTGACATCTTTAATTAATGATGTGTTGGATATTGCTAAGATGGAAGCTGGGCGCGTTGAATGGCAGTTTCAGCCGACAAATCCAGCGAAAATCTTACAGCAGGCGATCGCTGCTACGTCATCTTTATTAGAAAAGAATAATTTGAAGTTGATCGAAGATTTTAGCGCCGGACTGCCACAGGTATTGGTAGACCCCGCTCGCCTGATTCAAGTCGCGATCAATTTAATCTCAAATGCAGTTAAGTTCACAGAATCAGGTTCTGTCACCTGTCGCGCCCGAGTAGATAATGACGAGCTAGTTATTAGCATTATCGATACTGGCATAGGCATTGCACCAGAAGACCACAGCAAAGTTTTTGAAAGATTTAAACAAGTGGGAGATATCCTGACAGAAAAGCCGAAAGGCACTGGCTTGGGGCTGCCAATTTCTAAACAAATTATTGACAACCACGGCGGCAGAATTTGGCTGGAAAGCGAGTTGGGCCGGGGCAGCAATTTTTCGTTTAGTATACCGCTAGTAAAAGACATGGAGCCGGTGGAAGAATGCAAAAATATTAATGATTTAATCTGGCAACTCAAACAGCAAGTTGTCATCAGAGCTCCGCTCGGCGTTAAAAAATGCCAGCAGATTTTAGTTGCTGACGATGAGCCTAACATCCGCAAAATGTTGAGGCAGTCACTGGAAGAAGAAGGGTATAAAGTCGCGGAGGCGATTAACGGCATAGATGCTATTTCTAAGGCTAAAGCAGTTAAACCGGATCTGATTATTTTAGATATAATGATGCCTCAAATCGACGGTTTCGATGTGGCGGCTGTTATCAAAAACGACCCTGACACTAAGGGTATTCCGATTATCATTGTCTCCCTAATTCAAGACCGAGAAAGGGGCTACCGTTTGGGAATCGATCGCTATTTTACCAAACCTATCAATGTAGCGGTACTGTTAAAGGAGATCGGCTTGCTATTGCAGGAAGAGATGTCAAAGACGGTGTTGGTGGTTGTTAGCAATGCTTCAACTCTCAAAAAATTGTCGGATGCTTTGGTTTTTCAGGGGTATAATACAATTGAGGCATCTGATGCTGAATCATGCCTGGATCGAGCTAGAGCGATCGAGCCTGATTTGATTATTATTGAGGAAGCATTATCTCAAAAGCAAGAATTAGTCAAAAAAATTCGGCTTGCTAAAGGCTTGGAAAATGTCTCGATAATGATTTTGGGAGATATCGCAGAGGATAACGGGAACTACAAACAAATTAATCAGGATTTGCTGTGAAAAAAGTTTTAATTGTGGATGACGAGCCGAATATTCTGATTTTGATGGAGCAGGCTCTGGAAGAGTTGGAAGATGAGGATGATGTAGAGTTGCTAACGGCGAGAAATGGACTGGAGGCATTAAACATAATTAAGGAAGAAAAGCCGGATTTGGTTTTTCTGGATGTGATGATGCCGAAAATGAGCGGGTTAGAGCTATGCAATACGGTGAAAAATGAACTAGGCATGGAGGATGTTTACATTATTATGCTGACAGCTAAGGGACAAGAGTATGATAAGCAAAGCGGTATGGCTGTGGGCGCAAATCTTTATATGACTAAACCTTTTCGTCCGAAAGAAGTGCTGGTAAAAGCTAGAGAAGTTCTGGGTTTGACGGCACTGATGCAGCCATAGGTATACAATTAATTAACAAGTAATTAACAAGAATAGTCTTTAGTTTTTAGTCGTCGTTCGCCGAAAAACGGATACTTGCTTGCCGACACCCGTCGCGACTAAAGTTCAAATTTTTAGACTTTTGTTCAACCTTCGAGATTCACTGCGCTGCAAGTAAATCTCCAATCTCCAATCGACCGAGTGGTCAACAACTAATTACTGCGATCCGATCGCGCATGAATAACAGCAAAGTAAATGGTTCGCATCAATCTCAAAAAATTGATTTCTAAAAAAGATTTGCGGGCGGTTATTGAGGGCGCAGTCGATGTTTTGGACGCTCCGATCGCTATTCTGAATCTTCAAGGAACTATCTTATTTGGCGGAGACTGTCAAACCTCCTTAAACATTTATCCTATTATCCTAGCCGATGAAGTTATCGGTTACGTAAGAGGAACTGAAAAAGCAGCATTTATTGCCGATATGCTGAGTTATGCTGCCAGAACAGACTTCGATACAAGAACTTTGGCTGTTGATACTCTAGAAAAGTATGAAGAAGTTAATTTTTTGTATGACTTCTCTAGCAAAATAGCTACTTGTTTGGGAGTTTCCCAAGTCAGTCAATTGGTGGTAACTGAAGCTAAAAAATTGATAGATGCTACCAATATTTCGGTGATGCTTATCAATAAAAAAACCCGTAAATTAGAGATTATTTCGGCTCGCGGTAAAGAGTACAATCGCAAAACCAAAATTGGTCCGAATATAGGGATAGCCGGTCATATTTTTGTTTCGGGCAAAGCTGAAATAGTTAATGATGTCTTGTCCGATCCGAGATATGTTCCGGGAGAAAATCAGATGCGTTCTCTGATTTGTGCGCCTCTGACAACGCAGAACGGTACGATCGGGGTAATCAATATCAGTCATCAAGAACTTGTCAATTATACGGCACAGGATTTAAAATTATTTACGGCTTTGGCATCGCAAGCGGCGGCGGCGATCGAGAATGCGCTTTTACATGAAAGTAAATTGAAGGAAGAACGAATTAAAAATAACTTGGAAAGATACCTTTCTCCCCAAGTGGTGCGAGCAGTTATTGATGCGAAAGGAGATATTTCTCTGAATCCGACCAAGCGCAATTTAACGATTCTTTTTTCGGATATTAGGGATTTTACTACTAAGTGTGAAGAGCTGCCTGCAGAAAAAATAGTGATGTATTTAAATGAGTATTTTACGGAGATGGTAGAGGTAATTTTTAGTCATGAAGGTACTGTGAATAAGTTTGTGGGAGATATGATTGTGGCAATGTTTGGGGCGCCTTCGGAGGTGACCGATCGCGAAAGGAAGGCGATCGAAACTGCGATCGATATGCAGCGCCGGATTAGCAGAATGTCGGTTGCTTGGATTGCGGATAATTTTCTGACTGGTATTGGCATTAGTTCGGGGGAGGTTGTTGTTGGGAATATTGGTTCGCCGCAGCACATGGACTATACTGCAATAGGGGATGAGGTGAATATTGCATCTAGGTTGCAGTCAATGGCCCAGGGAGGACAAATTTTGGTCAGCGATAGCGTTTACAGCGCTACTAAAGATATGTTTGAATTTAGGAAAATTGGTTCTGTGATAGTTAAAGGTAAAATGAAAGCTGTGGAAACTTTTGAGGTAATTTATCAGAAATGAAGTCAGGAGTTGTTAGTGGTTAGTTGTTAGCTGTTAGTTGTTAGTTGTTAGTTGTTAGTTGTTAGTTGTTAGTGGTTAGTTGTTAGTTGTTAGTTGTTAGTCAGTTATCTCTTCCTGGATGGATAACCGGCATTATGTATGTTTTTTTATCCCGCGCACCCGATCGCCTAAAATGATGTCCGGTCAATCGATCGCAATAAAAAATGTTTGCAGTGAGGACTTTAGTTATTAATATCGTGCTTGAGTTGCACCTTACCGCTCAGTCGTATCGTTGACCGTTGCATCGGAATAGTAAAATCGAGTCAACAGTCCAACGTCCAACGTCCAACGTCCAACGTCATTAGTTGTTGGGAATTGGTTATTAGTTATTGGTTATTGGTTACTTGCTACGAATTCCCAATCCCTCCGCAACGCTAGAACCCAATTCTCAATTCTCAATTCCCAATAACAACTAACAGCTAACAGTCAACAGTCAACAGTCAACAGTCAACAGTCAACAGTCAACAGTCATGTATGAGTGCAACCGGAATTGATATCATTAGCTAGTATTCAGCACTTAGCAGTCATTAGTCAGATGGCAAAAGAAAGAGGGAATAATATCTACTTTTGCAGTCTTGCCTGTTTATTTGCTAAACTAGAGGTTGCGCTCTGTCAATAAACCTTAGATTTATGCACAGGTTATTCACTGGGAAACTGCAGGTAGACTGTTTAACAATACCGATCGCCAATTTTCCAGCAAATCTATCGGGTACTAAAATTGTACAGCTTACTGATTTTCACTATGACGGGGTGCGGCTGTCGGAGTGGTTGCTAGAAGAGGCGATTGCGGCGGCAAATGAAGCGGAACCAGATTTGATATTTTTAACCGGAGACTTTATTACCTACGATCCTGCACCTATTCACGAGTTAGTGCTGCGATTAAAAAAGTTGCAAAGTCGGGTGGGAATTTATGCGGTTTTGGGGAATCACGACCACTATTGGCCGGGGGCAAAAATTGAGGTTGCTAATGCTTTGAATGACGCAGGTATTCGGGTTTTATACAATGAAGCAATTTATCCTTTGGGGGCTGAGTTGGCTTTAGTTGGGTTGGCAGATTTTTGGTCTGGCGATTTTGAGCCTAAACCTGTAATGACATCAATAAATCCGGGGATTTCTCGGATTGTGTTGTCTCACAATCCTGATACTGCTGAAAAGCTGCAAAAGTGGCGGATTGATTTGCAGTTGTCCGGGCACACTCACGGCGGTCAAATTGTGATTCCCGGTATCGGGCCTTTGTATGCTTGGGTGAGAAAAATTGGCTATTTGATTCCTGAAGCAATCCGAAAGTGGATTCCTTATTTGTCGGCTTGCGATCGAGTAGTTAGTCACTGGGAATGGGCTAGCGGTTTGCATCAGGTTGGGAGTAATCTGCTGTACGTGAATCGCGGTTTGGGAACTTATGCGCCAGGGAGGCTATTTTGTCGGCCGGAGGTGTCAGTAATTACTTTGGTTTGTCAAGAACAGGGGGCGGTTGAAACGGCTTCTACGCGAGACTTGCAATCGACAGGAACGGGTTGAAGACTGACGGTTAAATTTAGGTTGTTTTCTTGTGTCTGCGGAGGCGGAGGATAGTTTGATTCTTGCGGAGTTTCAACCGCCGCTTGCATCTACGAGATTTTTTGGGCAATTATTATAATTAACTGCCTTCTCCAAAGCGATAGCCTCTACCGTAGACTGTGTGAATTAGGGTGGATTCGCCTGGGGCTTCTATTTTGCGGCGCAGCAGGCGAATTTGAGCTGCTAATACGTTGCTGCTGGGTTTTTCTGCTTCACTCCACAAATATTGGTGGATTTGTTCGTGTGTTAGCAGTTGACCGGGATGGCGCATTAAGTATTCTAATAACTGGCATTCTTTTTCTGATAGGTCAATTGTCCGATCGCCCCGATAAGCTATTTGATTGTCGTAGTCTAGCTGTAAGTCTGCAACTTGCAGCCGCCCGACAGCCACCTCGGCATCAAAAGTGGGAGGCCGGCGCAGCAGGGCGCGGACTCTGGCTAGCAGTTCTCGCAGTTCAAAGGGTTTGACTAGATAGTCGTCTGCGCCTGCGTCGAGTCCTTGTACGCGATCGTCTAGGGTATCTTTGGCGGTGAGAAAGAGCACTGGTGTATTCCGTCCTTGCGATCGCAATTCTTGACAAATTGCCAGTCCGGTTTGTTTGGGCAGCATCCAATCTAAAATTAGCAAATCGTAACTTCTCTGGATTGCTAAATTGCTGCCAGTTGCTCCGTCAAATGCCACATCAACTGTATAACCTTCGCGGGTTAAAACTCGACTCAAAGGGTCAGTCAACTCAACTTCATCATCAACTAAAAGAATCCGCATCCTGATTTAAAATTTGAGATTTTAGCTTAAGTAAACTGAATTTTTGCTACATTTTCATGTGTGGAATACTTTCTGTTTCGCTGTAAGCTGCAGCCAACCATTCCTGGATTGCAGGAATTACTAAAATCGCATCCGCATAAGCTTTTGCTTCTGTATTTAATTTGACTTCGTAGGTAACAAAACGCATTACTACGGGGGCAAACATCGCGTCAACAACTGTGAATTTTCCGAACAGCATATCGCCGCCGCCTGTTCCGAATTTTTGGCGGCATTGATGCCAAATGGCAAAGATGCGATCGATCTCTGCTTGGACACCGGGGGTCATCCCTTCTCCCGGATAGCGGTTGCGGCAGTCCATCGGCATATTTTCGCGCAAATTTTGGAACCCCGCGTGCATTTCAGCGCAGATGGAACGGGCGATCGCGCGTTCAGCTACATCTGCAGGCCACAAATCACGGGCGTAGCGATCGGCAACGTACTCGCAAATTGCTAAAGATTCCCACACTTTCAAGTCGCCGTCGATTAAAACAGGCACTTTTCCCGAGGGAGAATAGCGCCGAATTTCCGTGTGGGTTGTCGGCCCGTCTAGGCGGATTCTCGCTTCGGCAAATTCCAGTCCAGCTTGTTTCATCACCAGCCAAGCACGCAGCGACCAAGAGGAATAATTTTTGTTGCCAATAACAAGTGTCAATTCGGTCATAGTTTAGCTGTGAGTTATTTGCGATCGCCCGTTCAATATTCAGTTTTAGAGTTTGATACACAAAGGATCGTCGAGTTCTGTGCCACAGCCTCTGCAAGCATCTTACATTAACAACCTCCCAGCGTTCCGCGTTTTTCGGCAAACTGCGATCGGGTGGTGTCATCGAACACGCTTAATTTCAACTGAGATGAGAAACCTGTGAGCCTGGGGATTCTGGCGTGGTTAGCGGTAGGTACGGCTACTGTATAATCCATTTCCTCTGCCTCTAGACCGCCGCCTGAGAGGATTTCATCTACTGTAACTTTCAGGGAATCCGGGTCTACACTGTGAAATTCTCCCTCAAATTCTTGAGTGTCTAACTCTTGATTGTTTTCCATACTGACCGCCCTTTAAAAATGTGACTCTATAAAAACTTACTAAATATAATATATACCCAAACAAACGATCGAGCAATACCCAAAATTTATTTTTAACTGTGAACTATATGTGTTATTCTGATTTTGGTAAAAGCTGTTTCTGCTTGTACCGCGATCGCCCCTTCCTAAATTGAGCAATTTACACAAAAATTGACATGATTACTGTTGCACTTCCCAAAGGCGGATTGTTAGGAGATAGCATTCGGCTGTTTAAATCGGTTGGATTAGACTTCAGCGCTTTTCTCGATTCCTCTAACCGACAACTTCAAATATATGACCCTACCGGAACTGCAAAAGCTTTGCTAGTAAGAACGCACGACGTGCCGGTTTATGTGGAATACGGTCAAGCTGATTTGGGGATTGCTGGTTATGATGTTTTGCGGGAAAAAAAACCGAAAGTTGCCAATTTAATTGATTTACAATTTGGCAAGTGCCGGCTGTCGGTGGCGGTGAAGGAATCTAGTTCCTATCGGCGAACGGTGGATTTGCCTCCTCACGGTAGAGTTGCTTCTAAGTTCGTCAACTGTGCGAGGGAATATTTTCACAATTTGAATTTGCCGGTGGAAATTGTACCGCTTTACGGTTCTGTGGAGTTGGGGCCGATTACGGGTATGTCGGAGGCTATTGTGGATTTGGTTTCGACTGGGAAAACTTTGCGGGAAAATGGTTTGGTGGAGATTGATGTTTTGTTTGAAAGTTCTGCCTATTTAATCGGTCATCCTTTGAGTTACCGTTTGAATGCTGGGGGAGTTAATGAGTTGATCGGGAAGTTGAGGGAGCAAGTTTTGACGGCGGTTTGATGTGGGTTTAAGTTAGAAGGTTTTTCTCGGTTCGCAGTAAGGATTTTAGTCATTATTCTTGAGAATGAGGACTGAATTACTCACGGCGAACGGTTTTATTTAGCTCATTTCTGAGCTGCTATTTGCAGGTATAAGACCTAATTTTTCCCGGCATCTCTCTATATATAAACTGACTACTGTATCGGCAGGATTTTGTTCGATTAGTTGCTGAAAGTATCCCAGGGCGGCGACAAATTTTTTGGCTTGCCATCCTTGAATTCCTTTGTCAAATAAAGCCTGGGTAAGCTGCTTTGCCTGGGAGTCGGGACTGGATGCGGGCCAGATTTCGTAGATTTCAATAGCTTGCTGCTTGCCGCGCGGGGTTACTCGATCGATCCAGCGATAGTAATAATTGTGGCTGGGCAAATGGCTGTAGGCTGCTGTCGCGTGAGAATTTGAAATCATACTCTTCCCTGTTTTTGCTTCTAAGTCGCACTTTAATAATAGACTTTCTTTTGAGTTTGAGTTGGGACTTATGTTATTTAGAAATTCTCTCGCGTGAACGATCGCATTTTCGCTAACAATGATTTGGCAGCCGTATATTTTAGTTAAATTTTCTAACCGAGAAGCTGTATTTACCACATCGCCGATGACTGTAGAGTCCATCCGGCGATCGGAGCCCAAGGTGCCGATCATGCCGATACCGGTGTTAATTCCCGTACCGATGTTGACTGGATATTCTAAATTGTATTTGTGGCGGCTGGCATTAAATTCCTGCAAACTTTCTTGCATTGCTACTGCTGCTTCGATCGCATCCATAGCGTGAGAATTCGGCTTGTCAAATACTGCCATGATGGCATCGCCTAGGTATTTGTCAATAAACCCGCCGTGGGAGGTGATGCAATCGTTCATTTTGGTAAAAAAAGCGTTCAACCATTCAAAGGTTTCGCGTGCTGCTTGAGATTCTGCGATCGCCGTAAACCCGCGAATGTCGCAAAATAGAATAGTCAATTCTTCTTCTGTGACATTTCCCAACTGAATCGATTCTATTCCCTTCGGCGCAATTCGTCCGAGAAGCTGTTCCGGCACAAAAAGCTGAAATTTTTCGGAAATATATTCGTTAGCCTCCCAAGCCGCCGCGATTTGCCGTTTACTTTGCTCTTTTACCTGCTGGTTGAATTGGGAAGATACAGCTTGCGATCGCAGTTGGCTCAACTGCAAAACATTTTCAACTTTTGCCAGCAGCAAGCGACTGTTAAAAGGCTTGGTTAAATAATCATCTGCCATCATTTCTAAGCCTCTGAGGCGAGAGGTGTCGTCATTGAGGGCAGTCAAAAAAATCACCGGTACAGTTTGCAATGCCGTATCCTGCCGCAAAATCTCGCACACATCAAAACCGTCCATTTCCGGCATCATAATATCCAGTAAAATTAAATCTGGTTTATATGCGCGGGCGATAGAGAGCGCTTCTGAGCCAGATAGCGCTGATACTGTGACGTATCCTTGGGGTTGCAATAAGTCTTGGAGTAAAGTCAGATTATCTGGCTCGTCATCAACCAACATGATGCAGGGCGACTTGTTTGACATGGAATATGATAGGTAAAGTTTGGCCACCGACCGGCAAGGACGAAGAATTTAGGTATTTAGCGAGGATTGAGGGACGATCGCCTAGAAATCAAATTTTTTCCGAAAATACTGCATCCAGACTTTTAATCCGGGTAAAAAAACCCGCTTTCTTTAGTCTAATAGCCTCCAGAACTGATTGTCTGGTATTCTTGACCTTTTCCCCTCGTTCCTGAAAAGAGATGCCCCCGATCGATCTCTAAAATAGTTGAGTTCGGTTAAAATAAATTGATTTTACATTCAATCTAAAATTTCTATAATATTGAGTTTAGCGTTTCGCAGGATCAAATGTAATAAATTACACCTTGGTGGCAGTGAACCCAAGGCAAAACACTGTGAAAAACGGATACTTCGATTGCTTTGCTGGGATCGAAAGGACAAAAAAACACCGGATTTGATATTATGCACTCCGCCAAAGAAACCGGGTTTTTTGCGAAAATACGCGCGTTGTAGCGCACAGATCGGGTAAAAAACCCGGTTTCTGACCACCGGTGCGTAAATGCTGTTTAAGAGAGAAAAGAGCGGATAGTGGCGATCGCCAAATTCAGATCCAGCGGCTTGCTCAAATAACCAGAAGCGCCAGCTTCAAAACATCGCTCGCGATCGCCAGCCATCGCCATCGCCGTCACCGCAATCATCGGTACCGACTCCCAGACAGGATCTGCCTTAACTCGCCGCATCAACTCAAAGCCGTCAACATCCGGCAATTGAATGTCCATCAAAATCAAATCCGGCAGCAACTCCGGCGCAGTAGAAGCCTCCAAAATTCGATCGGCCATCGCCTTCCCATCCGCGACAATCTCCACCCCGTAGCCCTCCAATTCCATCACCTCAGAAATTAACATTTGGTTAAAAGGCTGGTCTTCGACAACCAAAATCCGCTTGGTACCAATGGGCAAAGCCATCGCAGAAGCAGGGATTAACTTAGAATCCAAGGCACAAGCGGCAAAGCTTCCCGACTCTTGACGCATCTCCGTCAAAGGCAGCCAAACGCGGAACACACTGCCGACATCGCAAACAGATTGAAAAGAAACAGTCCCCCCGTGCAGTTCCGCCAAACGCTTAGTCAAAGCCAAACCCAAACCGGTGCCTTCGTGCCGCCTAGTCAGGGAAGAATCTACCTGTTGAAAAGGTCGAAATAGCAAGTTCCAACGGTCTTGAGGAATGCCGATGCCGGAGTCTTTCACTTCCAAACAAAAATAAGGAGTGCTATCATTTACAGGAGAACAATCCGGTCGATAATCGCCTTTGATTTCGCTGCCGTAGGCCAGACGCCCGCTGAGTTTAACTTGTCCTTGTTCCGGCGTAAATTTGATGGCGTTGGAAAGTAAATTAATCACAATTTGTCGCACTCGCCGTTCGTCGATCCAAACTTTAGTAATGCGGTAATCTAGTTCTAAAGACAAAGCAATCCGCTTTTTGTCTGCCCGCGGTTGAGTCATTTTCAGACAGTCTGTGGCGAGTTCGTGAACCCGCACAGGCTGTAAATCTAGTTCTACTTTCCCCGCTTCAATTTTAGAAAGATCGAGAATATCGTTGATTAGCTGCAACAAGTGCTGGCCGCTTTTTTCGATTAGTTCTACATAGTTGATTTGTCGATCGCTCAACTGTCCGGCTGTTTGCCGCAGCAGCAAGTCAGAAAAGCCGAGAATGCTGTTGAGAGGCGTCCGCAATTCGTGGGACATTGAGGCTAAAAACTCGGATTTCAACTGAGAAGAATACTCTAATTGTTCGTTAGCTTGGCGGAGGTTTTCTTGTGTCTGAGCCCGCTCGATCGCCGCTCCCAGAGTCCGACAAGCAGCCGAGAGCACTTCTTGGTGGACGGAAGCTTGCAATTTTTTGACGTTGCGCGACTCCAGCGTCAGCACTCCGATAATCGTGCCGTCGGTAGAGGCGATCGGAAAAATGCCCAATTGTCCGATTCCCGGATGCCGAAATTCCGGCACGGCGTTGGGATGTCGGGCATAATCCTCGACAAACAAAGGTTGACCGGTTTCCACCACTTTCCACAGCAAACCGGTGCCGAAGGGAATGCCTTTGTCGAGCAATTCTTGCATTCCCGCGGCGACAGGTTCCCCGTAACTGGCCAGAAATTGAGTAGAAACTTGATTGGAAATCGCCGTCGCTTGCCGGTCGTTTCCCTTGCCGCTAATCACTTTCACGTCTCCGAAAGCAGCATTCGCCGCCTCTACCAGATAGGTGAGGGCAAACTGACCTATTTCTTGCAAACTGTCAGAGTTTTGCAGGCGTTCGGTTAAACCTAACAGAAATGTCAGCCGCCTGACTTCTGCGTTCAAGCTAGCTTGGGATTTTTGGTATACCGTCACGTCTCGAAAGGTAAACAGCCGCCCGCCGCTGTTGGTAATTGTGGCGAAGACTTCCAAACAAACGGCATTGGATTGCTCGAAATAAAACGATAAACTTTCATCCTCAGATGTTTGCAGTGCTTGCTGAAACTGTTCCCACTGCTGAACGGACAAGTAACCCCGACCGACAATTTCGGCAAACAGCAACTCGCACTTGGGGTTTGTGGCCAGCCATTCTGGGGACAGTTCCCAAGTGTCTGCCAATTTTTTATTAAATAAAACTAAGCAGTCAGACGAGTCGAACAGAGCAATCGCATTGTCTACTTGGTTGAGAATCAGTTCTTGGTCTGCGCTCAACTGCTGCGAGTCTATCTCCATTTTTGTGTCTGTCGCTCTTAGTTTTGTTTTCATAACTGTCTGCGGATCTGCCAATAGTTATTTTCTAAATCTTTACTTAATCTGACATAATTTTACGTTTTTTTGCAGTGAGGGCGATCGACCGCCTTTGTGATCTGAGGCACTTGCTGCTTGCTTTCGGGCGATCCCAGGGGCTTTTCGACTGCATCGGCCGCACAGATCGATCGTCACGCAATCACCACCGAAAGCATCATCACCGAAAAAATATTTTTTAATTAATAAGTAAGAATTATGTCGAAGTTAATCCCATCTTATTTGAAATAATTATACCACAAATAATGTTAGTTCTGCCCGTACCAAAAGCTCAACCAAGTTAGGCAGTATATTCCCGGTGTGTCGAGTACAGCCGCCGCAACTTGTCAACCTGTTTTAGAAGTGCTTGGGATTGACAAAACAAGGGTGCAGTAGCAATTATCACATCAATCATCTTGGTAGTATTTCGCGAAAAATAACCAAAAAAATTCAGTTTGGACAGCCATAATTCTATCGCAATCTTCGCATCAGATCAATTCCGGTTGTACCGTCAGGTGATTGTTGACTGTTGACTGTTAACTGTTGACTGTTGACTGTTGACTGTTAAGAGGGCCCGCCCGCACCATCCACCGCCCCTACTGACTGTTGACTGTTGACTGGATTTTATTATTCCGATGCAACCGGAAACGAGATCGTTTGTGAATTTCTTACTTTCTCCCCGCCGTTTCGGGGAGAGTTGGGGTAAAAAAATTACGACTCTTTTATGATTTTTTTAGGGTTGCTAGATGATTTTACCGTAAAAATTTGGGTCTTACCTCAGCGCCATGTATGCGTTTCAGAGGCTTGCTAACAGGCTAAATACGATCGCACTTATCGAAAAAAGCGCGATCGTCAGTCAATATTGAATCAACTCAAAGCAGCAGCCAAATTACAGTTTATCGCCCGCTGGTGAGAGAATTGCTGGGGCAGCCCAACCCAGATAAACGGTGACTTTCCCCACTGGAATCGAACACAACCTCAAACTTAACGTGAGGTATAGTTTGTCGCAAAAACTGAAAATGCCCGTCTGCATCTGAACGACTGCGGAAGCGGGCGACAATCATCCATTGATGAGAAGGTAACAGACGGGCGATCGCCCAACAACACAAGCGTTCTTTGTATGTCATCATAGAATTTGTCTCCATTGAATGTTGGAGCCAGAGCCAGCCCGGAACCTTCCACAGTCAGGGGCTGGCTTTTGACTGTTTACAGGTGCAGTTGTAACACATAATGACGTACAATAATATAAATTGACTTAAAACGAAATATTTTTATCGGTCTTAACTCAAAACAGCGTAAGATGGACTGTGTTGAGATGTTTTGCAGTACAACGAATGGCTTCACGGGGACGAGTTACCGCATACTTGCCAGAAGAGATTCAAAAAGCTCTGGAAGAATGGGCAGAAGAAGACAGCAGATCCGTTAGCAGTTTGGCAACGTACCTGCTGACGAAATCTGTTAGAGAGCGCCAAGAACAGAAAAAAGATAAATCAGAAAGCGAGCGCCCTTAAGAACGATCGCCCGCAATCCCATCCGCGTCCATCCGCGTCCATCCGCCTACATCTGCGGTAAAAAAAAAGAACCATCGCCTCAAAAAAATAAGGTGGGCGGAGGCCCACCCTACTAACATTATTTAGCAGTTACCAACTGGGCAGGCAGACGCTTAAACGCCAGCCTTTCATTCTCGATATCCACAAAAATTGTATCGCCGTCGGTAAAATCTCCCCGCAAAATACCCTTCGCCATTTGCGTTTCCAACTCCCGTTGAATTCCCCGTTTCAAAGGCCGCGCGCCGTACACCGGATCGTAGCCTATTTCTGCTAAGAAGTCGATCGCAGATTCCGACAATTTCAGCGACATTTTGCGATCGGCCAACCGTTTTTCCAAACGCTTGACTTGCAACAGCACAATCTGCCGCAATTCCACCTTACTCAAACCGTGGAAAATAATCATCTCATCAATCCGGTTCAAGAATTCCGGGCGGAAAGTTCCCCGCATCGCCTCCATCACCCGACTCCGCATTTCTTCGTTATCTCCCGCCACATCCAAGATGTATTGAGAGCCGACATTGGATGTCATAATAATCACAGAATTCTTAAAGTCTACCGTGTGACCTTGAGCATCGGTAACGCGGCCGTCATCCAGAATTTGCAACATGATATTGAAGACATCCGGGTGCGCTTTCTCGATTTCATCAAACAGAATTACCGAATAGGGACGGCGGCGCACAGCCTCAGTTAATTGTCCGCCTTCATCGTAGCCAACGTATCCCGGAGGCGCACCGATTAACCGCGAAACTGCGTGTTTCTCCATGTATTCCGACATATCAATGCGGACGATCGCCTCTTCGGTATCAAACAGATAAGATGCTAATGCTTTCGCCAACTCGGTTTTACCTACACCCGTGGGGCCGAGGAAGATAAAACTAGCAACCGGACGGTTCGGATCGGCTAAACCCGCGCGCGATCGTTGAATTGCATCTGCAACCGCCGTCACCGCTTCATCCTGTCCGATTACCCGTTTGTGCAGTTCATCTTCCAAGTACAAAAGTTTCTGCATTTCCGATTCAACTAACTTGCTAATCGGGATTCCCGTCCACTTAGAAATAATCTCGGCAATGTCCGATTCCGTGACTTCTTCCCTGAGTAAAGTTTTACCAGTGGTTTGAGTTGCTGTCAGTTGAGCTTCGGCTTCTTGCAATTGTTTTTGCAACTCGGTCAACTTGCTATATTTCAACTCAGCAGCGCGGTTCAGGTCATATTTTAATTCAGCTTGTTGAATTTCAATATTCACCTTATCAATTTGTTCTTTGATTGTTTGAATGCTACCGATGACACCTTTTTCTGATTGCCATTGGGCGTTCAAACCGCTTTGCTGTTCCTTGAGATTGGCTAAGTCTTTTTCCAGTCTTTCCAATCGTTCGATCGAAGCTGTATTGCTTTCTTTTTGCAGCGATAATCTTTCCATTTCTAGCTGCAAAATCCGGCGGTCGATTTCGTCTAGTTCTTCCGGCTTGGAGGTAATCTCCATTTTGAGTTTAGCCGCTGCTTCGTCCACTAAGTCAATGGCTTTGTCGGGAAGGAAGCGATCGCTAATATATCGAGTAGACAAAGTAGCCGCAGCAACTAGCGCGCTGTCAGAAATTTTGACACCGTGGTGTACTTCGTACCGTTCCTTCAAACCCCGCAGGATCGAAACAGTATCTTCTACTGTCGGCTGGTCAACATAAACTTGTTGAAAACGGCGCTCTAAGGCCGCATCTTTTTCGAGATACTTGCGGTATTCGTCGAGAGTTGTAGCACCTATACAGCGCAATTCTCCCCTCGCTAACATGGGTTTGAGCAAGTTGCCGGCATCCATCGAGCCTTGAGTCGCGCCGGCCCCGACAACGGTGTGAATTTCATCGATAAATAGGATGACTTTGCCGTTGCTGTCCATCACTTCTTTGAGCACGGCTTTCAAGCGTTCTTCAAATTCTCCTCGGAATTTTGCACCGGCAATTAACGCGCCCATATCTAAGCTAATTAATTGTCTGTCTTTGAGAGATTGCGGCACGTCTCCGGTGATAATTCGCTGGGCGAGTCCTTCGGCGATCGCAGTTTTGCCAACTCCTGGTTCCCCAATCAGTACGGGGTTGTTTTTGGTGCGGCGGCTCAATATTTGAATCGTGCGGCGAATCTCGTCATCTCTTCCGATTACCGGATCGAGTTTGCCTTGACGCGCGGCTTCTGTCAAGTCTCGGCCGTATTTTTCCAGCGCTTCGTATTTGCCTTCTGGATTTTGGTCTGTCACTTTGTTGTTCCCCCGGACTTGGGTAATAATATTTTTGAGCTTGGCTTCATCTAGTTTAAATTCTTGCAGCAGATTTTTGCCGAAGCGATCGTCCTTGACGTATCCTAGGATCAAATGCTCGATCGAGATAAATTCATCGCCGTACTCTTTGCGATAAGCTTCAGCGCGATCGAGCAAAGTGTCGAGAGAACGGCCGAGATAAACGTTGCCACCACTGCTAGAGATTTTCGGCCCGCGGCTGATAAACTCATCTGTGCGATCGCGCAATTTGGCGACAGAAACTCCCGCTTTGTTAAATAAGCTGCTAGCAAGTCCCGATTCTTGTTCCAGCAAAGCTTTCATCAAATGTTCGCTTTCTAGCTGCTGCTGCTGAGCTGCTTTGACGATTTCTGGAGTGCGCGCGATGGCTTCCCAGGCTTTTTCGGTAAATTGGTTTGGATTATTCGGTTGCATAAATTTTAATTCCCTGCACTAAAAAAAGAGCGATACTGTAGAGGCAAATACTCGATCGCCCGTACAATTATCATTGTAGGGAGTTGCGGAGGGCGATCGGATCGGTGTTCCCCTATATGTAGATAGGTATTTCCGCCCTGTGTTTCAGCTTCCAGTTTAATTCTGGGAAATATCCAATCAAGTCGAGCAATGATTAATTAATCACAATACAAATAATATCAGGTTTAATAAATTAACCACAATAATACAGCATATTCCATGTAGATGTACAGAGCGAAAAACCGGGTTTCATATCAAATCCTATCTTCATCGGAATAGTAAATTCACTGTTAACTGTTGACTGCTAACAGTTAACATCATGTATGAGTGCAACCGGAATTGATATCACAGAACAGAATTAGTAATTCGAGATCTGTAAAGAAACCAGGTTTTTGGGGTATACTTCATAAACCTGGAATACGCTGTATTGGTAAAAGCTCGCTTCACCAACAATCTTTCATGTTCACCAACAATCAACATAAACGCGCCCTGACTTAGCGACTAATTGCATCGATAGTCAGAAAATAGTCGAAGTGTTGAGCAAGAATATCAGTGAGGATTCCTGTATGTGCTAGCAGTCTGTTTTCTGCACCTTCTTCTTCAGTCAAATTAGCTCTCAAAATGATTATTTTTCTGCTTTCTGATTGACAAAAAAGGGATGATCAGTAATTGAGCGGACATGATATGACTAATGACTAATGACTAATGACTAATGACTAATGACTAATGACTAATGACAACTGCCAACTGCTTTCCTGTCAACTGCTTTCCTGCTTTCCTGCCAACTGCCAACTGAATTCAAGCCTGCATCACCACCCGTTCCGGGAGACTGACAATAAAAGTTGAACCTTTACCGTTTTCGCTTTCAACGCTAATTTCGCCGCCCAGAATTTGACACAAACGCTGGCTAATTGTCAATCCCAAACCCGTTCCTCCATACTTCTTAGTAGTCGAAGCATCAGCTTGGGTAAAAGGTTTGAATATCTGCTCTAATTGCTCGTCCGTCATGCCAATACCAGTATCGCTGACTCGAAAAATCAAAATTTGAGAACTGTAGTTTGAAGCCGAGTTAGAATCCTTATTTTTATGTTTTTTAGACTGTTTTGTTTTTTCAGTTTTAATTCTTTCAACGCCGATAGTAATCACGCCTTTTTCAGTAAACTTGGCAGCGTTGCTGAGCAAGTTTAGGAGGATTTGCCGGACTTTCGGTTGGTCGGCGTACATTGTGCCGAGTTCGCCTTTGGTTTTCAGCGCTAAAGCATTGCCTTTTTTTTCTACTAGCGGTTGAGCCGTAGTCATCACTTCTTCAATCATTGTCGCTACGTCGAAGTTTTCCAAATAAAGCGTGACGTGGCCGGCTTCTATTTTGGAAATGTCGAGGATGTCGCTGATCATGTCGAGCAAGTGTTTGCCTGCGGTTTGAATTTTTTCTAAGTCTGGGAGAAAGTCTTCGGAACCGGAATCTTGAGCATCTTCTTGCAGCATTTCGCTGTAGTTGATGATGGCGTTGAGGGGGGTGCGGAGTTCGTGGCTCATGTTGGCGAGAAATGCACTTTTCGAGCGGTTGGCAGCTTCGGCTGCTACTTTTGCTTCGTGCAAGTCTTCTGTATATTCTGCTACTCTTTGGATCAGTTCGTTGAGGGAAATTGCTAGCATTCCTACTTCGTCGGAAGTAGTGACGGGTACTTGTAAATCGAAGTTGGATTCTTCTGTGACTCGCTGAGCGATCAGGGTGGTGGCTTCTAAGGGGCGGGCGATCGCCGCACTGGTGTATGCTGCAAGTATGGCTGCGATCGCCGCCGATATCATGAGAGAGCCAGCTATAATCAGACTTCCGAGTTTTTCTGCTTTCTCGTAGGTTCTAAATTCCTCATCGGCTCGATCGCGAAAATTCTCTGCGAGTTTGGCTGAATCGTCCGAAAACTGTTCGAGTTTCAAAGCGGTTTCGCCTGTGACAAAATTGTTCAAGTTGCGCCCGAAAGCCTGCCGCTGCTGCGGGTTCAAAGCTGATAATTTCGCCGTCGCCAATAATTTTTGTACTTGTTGAAAGTATGATTCTACCGTCTGGCCGTTGACTTGACCGAACTTTTGAAGCATTTGGTAGTCTTTGGCAATTTCGGGATTTTTTGTCGGCGGCAGGGTTTGCAGTTGTTCTAGGATGCCGCTCATCTGAGCAACACGTGTGAGGAATTCCGAGCGTTGGCGATCGAAAATTTCTGGTTTTGTCACGCTTGCCGCCAGCTCTTGCTGGTGAATTCTGACTTCCTGCACTGTATTATTAAGATTAGTCAAGATTTCGGCTTTATCTCGGTCGATCGCCAGTTTTTCTCTAACTTGCTGCTTGTGATAGGATTCCACTCCCCGTCCCGCCACAGCACCCAAAATCGCAATACCAATGACCAAGGCGTATCCGCAGCCGATTTTCTGCCTGATACCCAAGCGGCCAAACAGACTTTTCAACCCTATTTGAGGAGCGTTCTGCAGTTGATTTTTCAAGGCTAAGGTTAAAGACATGGGGAATTTACTCGTCACCCTTGGAGGCACCATCTATATTCTAATTGATGGCTGCGTGAGGGTAAATAAAGTTCTTGCTTCGACCCGAATTTCAGCAGTTATCGGGTCGAAGCAGGGTTCCACAGCTCGATCGGCTTGACAGTTGGCAGCAGTTATGGTTAAGCAAGTATAGAACCCATTTTATATCTATTCTGCGTAAATCTCAGAAACCGGTTTTCTCTCCATATTTCCCCTCACCCAACCAAAGACTGGTAGAAACCCGGTTTCTTGGCCCCATGCGTAAATCTCAGAAACCGGGTTTCTATCAGTATTTCTCGTCACCCAACCAAAGACTCGTAGAAACCCGGTTTCTCGCCACCGTAAATCTCAGAAACCGGGTTTCTCTCCATATTTCCCCTCACCCAACCAAAGACTGGTAGAAACCCGGTTTCTTGGCCCCATGCGTAAATCTCATTAAGTCTTACTAAGTAAAGATTTTAGACAAAGTTTTGCGTAATTAATTCGGTCGAATAACTTATAAGTGGCGAGTTATAAGTTGAAAATTAGCTATTGGGCAGGAAGCCCCGCGCTCTATCGGATCGAGGACGATCGTCGGGATGAAAGCCAGGGCATTTACGATTGGTGATTCCACACTCCACTCTAGTGCCAACTTACAACTGGGAACATTTGGGGCATTGAAAAAAGCATTTTTTACAAAGCGTGCTGTCGAGAGCTCGTCTGCCTTACAAAGCACGCGAACTCACCCCAGCATTATTAAATGCAAAACACAGATGCTCCCCCACAACTTATCGCTGTTCCTCTACTGGCAAAGTTTAAATTGTGCTATTTCAGCAGGAATTTTTGAAGCATTGGGTACGCTAGCAGAAGCAGGAACGAAAATTCCCATCCCGAAACTGCAACCCTCTGCAGTCGTGCATTCTCCAGGCTTAGCAGTGATTTGATATTCCCCTTGGGATGGCGGAGTAAAAGAGATTGACGCCAGTTCGCCTGTCTTTTGACTCGCACCGATTTCTTGACCGTTCGCATCCTTGAGAGTTAGGTTTAAATCCTGGCAATTTCCGTCGCAAGTCGCAACAAAAGTATACTCAGTATCGGGATGCAGCGTCGCTCTAAAGGGAGACGAAACTTGCTTGCGAACTTGACCGAGCAAGGGCACAAATACTAATTTTTGACCGTTGCCTTTCCGCTGGTCAACTTCTGTTTTCAAGCGACAAACAACCGTTTTTTGGTCGTCGGTCAGTTCTTGAGCGATCGCATTTCCTACGATTGCAATACCGAGGAGCAGAGCCATGCCGGAAATAACCAGATGTTTGAAATTCATTGATGTCCCTTAATGTTAATTTTTTGCTAATTGATTGGACTTGCACAAAGAATCTATCGGTAGGGTACGTCTCGGCGCGCCTTACTGCGACAGGTAGTGTCTAATTTAGCAGGCCTGATGCAGCACTGTCTATTTGCAAAGGCAATTGATGAATTGTCCCTATATACAATCGAACTCCTGCTAGTAGACTACCAATTGCCATCTCTGACTCCATCGGGATCGACTTTGAGCTTTTTAATTTGTGCTTCAGGAATGTCAACAGATGTATCGTCTTGCTGCGGTGCAAATCCCTGATTTTTGTCCATCTCTTTGACAGACTTGACTTGAGAAAGGATCGTTGACGGTGCGACAGATCCTTTTTGTTCGTCGTAAAGCTCGAACCAAGGAAAATTGTATTCACTGTAAGTTTTGGCAGAAACGGGCGTGTTTGGCGGTTCTTTACCAGTGATTTCCCGATACATCATGCTATTAACAATGTGGACGTATACTCTGCCGAAATTTGTCTCGTCCCAGGTGTTGATACCGTAACTATCGGGATAAATTTCTTGTTTCATTTTACCACCTGCTGCTAATCCCATTTCCTCACCATCCAAGTCGAGACTACACGCAGCCATCAAATCACTAACACCTCTACTCCTTAATTGCGAGGGCGGCCGTTCTTCTGGAAATAACCCGGGTTTGGGATCGAATACAAGGATTTGAATGCCGCCAAATTCTTCTTTACCAGTTACTTGTGCTTCGACAGTGTAACCCATACCGAGAGGCATGGCAACAAATTGCCGGATGTAACCTTCACCAGAATTGATACCATCTAACCAGGGTTGATCTGGACAAATGACATAATCTTGGTCATCAGCTTGCAGTTTTTGCTGCCAAGGTTTGCCCGAAACGGCATTGATTTTACCAACAGCAATTTTAACAGCATTGGGTCGCCAATTAACGCCTCTAAAATTAATCCACAAAGCTTCCCGTTGATACATGGGAATAAACACGCCCCCGTGTTCTTTCCAAGTTTCAGGTACTCTAGAAATGTAGTCATCAACTTTGCAGACTGGAAACTCGCCTAATCCCGGCGGTAAGGGATAGGTTTTACCGTCGTCGGGTATCCGCAAAGTGCGTTGAAAATTCAGGGAGAAGTGTTTACCAAAACAGATAGCGTTGTTTTTTACGGTGATTTCTAACATGGGAATTCTTAGATAAAGAACAATTACCAGAATATCAAAATTTCGCTCATTTGTCGTTCTGTCTAAATTTCCAAGCTGGCACAAACTTGGAATCACCCCAAACGCCCCGGCGATTTTTCTTAGCTTCGGCTTCCGCTTGTTGCACAATACTTGCACTAGGACAGTTTTTCAAGTAAGGAGTGTAAACCATTGCTAATCCTTCGCGCACCAAAATTTCTTGGGTAAATGTTCCATTTGGTAAGCGAACTTCGCTAACTTGGCGGCCGTAGCGATCGGTATCAGTGACTGTCAAAACAACGCGCCCGCCACCTTGTTTGACTAGCTGCTGCATTTTTTGATGTGCTTGCGTTCCCCACTTAAACTGATTTTTATCTGCTGCTTTTTTGCTGTTTTTTTCAGCGTTGGTGTGGGGGACTTCCGGTGCATCTATGCAGGCAAAACGCACTTTGATATCCTTGCCGGTGCTATCGCTGGCGACAAGGGTGTCGCCGTCGCTGACTCGTTTCACAGCATAATTGTTGGGCGGTAGCTTTTGCGGACAGCCGCAGAGCAGGAACAGCAGAACAACTGCACTCAAGCGGGTAATTGTAGGGGAAAGGGCGATTTTGGTTGGGTTCATAATTCTCTCTGTTTATTTAGTTTCCATCCAATTTTGCCCCGCGTGGATGTCAACTATTAGCGGTACGCTAAGCGGCAGAGCATTTTCCATCGCCGTTCTAATTTTTGGCTGCAATTCTTCCCATTCATCGGGAGGTACTTCAAAGATTAATTCGTCGTGAACTTGCAGTAGCAGCCGCGCCTGATAGTTTTGCAAGATTTTGTCTACATCAATCATGGCAAGTTTAATGATATCAGCACTTGAGCCTTGAATGGGAGCGTTGGCTGCAGCCCGCAAAGATTGGGCGTCATTTCTGTTGAGAGACTTAAGTAGGCTGGAGTGAATGTCTTCGGGGTTGCGACGTTCTTTTTTAAACTCAGCGAGTGTTGGGCTCTCGAAGTTTAGGTAGCGGCGGCGGCCGAGTATTGTGCTAACGTATCCGAGGGCGATCGCCTCTTTTTTTACTTTCTCCAAAAATTCAAAAACTTTGCTGTAACGCTCGTTAAATCGTTCAATGAATTTTTTACCATCTGCCGAAGTTTTGCCCATCGATCGCCCAAACTTGATCGCCCCCATACCATAGATGACCCCAAAATTAATCGTTTTCCCAAACCGTCTTTCATCCGGCGTTACTTCCTCTTTTTCAAACAGCAGTTGAGCCGTCACCGTATGCACATCTCGGTTGTTTTGGTAAGCTTCTATTAACACAGGTTCTTGACTCAAATGAGCCAAAATTCGCAGTTCAATTTGAGAATAGTCAGCCGACACCATCAGCCAACCAGACTCCGGTAAAAAAGCCTTGCGAATTTGCCGCGAAAACTCGGTGCGGATGGGAATATTTTGTAAATTTGGATTGGAAGAAGAAAGCCTTCCCGTACCAGTTGCAGCTTGGTTGAAATCTGTATGCACTCGCCCGGTATCGGCACGCACTAACTGCGGCAAAGCATCGACATAGGTTGATTTTAATTTGGATAATGTTCGGTACTCTAATAAATCGTCTACAATCGGGTGGTCTCCTTGCAATTTATCCAAAACAGCGGCATCTGTAGAGTATCCCGTCTTTGTTTTGCGAGACTTTTTCTGAAACTGTTCGGGGATTTTTTCTAACAATATTTCGCTGAGTTGTTTGGGCGAACCTAAATTAAACTTTCTCCCCGCTGCTTCATAGGTATTTTCTTCTAGTTTGGCTAATTTTATTTCTAGCTCTTGCGAGAGGGTATTGAGATAAGCTGAATTAATGCGAATTCCGCAGTATTCCATTTCAGCTAAAATTGGTTCTAAAGGCTGTTCTACTTTCAGCAGTAAATCCTGCAAAGATTTTCCGGGAAAGCTACCTTCATCAGCTTTATCCAATTCTGCTCTAAGTTTACTTACTAACCCAAATGTGGTGTGAACATCCATACCGCAGTAGTCGGCTACTTTGACAATGCTGATGTCAGCAATTGTTTTGTTTTTGGGTACTAATTCCTTGTAGCTTTCTGCGACAATGCCTAAGTATTTCCTTGACAATTCACTGAGACTGTGACTGGTTTCTGGATTGAGTACGTAACTGGCTAGCATGGTGTCAAATACGACTCCGGCGAGTTTGATTCCTTGACAGCGCAGGATCAGGCGATCGAATTTAGCATTTTGCAGCGCCTTGGGATAATTTTCGCTTGATAAAATCGGACGCAAAGCATTTAAAACTGTAGCTTTGTCCAAGTTTTTACCCGTTTTGTGTCCCGTGGGAATGTAAGCTAAATCTTGTTCACCGGTTCCCCAACAGCAGCCAATTCCGACTAATTCGGCATCTCGCGGTTCGAGGGCGGTGGTTTCGGTATCCCACGCCACGGGTGAGTCTTTGTCGGTGTGGGTTTTCAGCAGTTGAACTAATTCGTTTAACTGTTCGGTTGTTTGAATTATTCTGGGTTTAATTGGCAGTTTGTTTTCTTGCTGGGCGGCTTTGGTGTCATCATGAGTCCAAAACCACAATTCATCTGCTTCGGAACTTTCACCAGTTTGAGGTGACTTATCTACTGTGGGGCGGGCATCTTGCCCGCCCAAAGCAACAGGCAAGATGCCTGTTCCACTTTCCAGTGAATTGATTGTGGGGCGGGTATCTTGCCCGCCCAAAGCAACAGGCAAGATGCCTGTTCCACTCTCCAGTGAATTGATTGTGGGGCGGGTATCTTGCCCGCCCAAAGCAACAGGCAAGATGCCTGTTCCACTCTCCAGTGAATTGATTGTGGGGTGGGCATCTTGCCCGCCCTTTTCTAATGGTTCTTCTACACCGCCAAACCGTTTTTGAATTTGTTTTACTTTGGTTAAAAATGTTTTGAATTCCAACTTTTCCAGCATGGGAATCAATGCTGATTCATCAAAACCTTTGAGCTGACAATCTTCTAAGTTGATTTCTAAGGGAACGTCTTGGATAATTGTCGCCATCTTCTGAGAATGATAGGCGGCTTCTTTGCCTTCTTCGAGCTTTTTCTTAGTTGCGTTTTTAATCTCATCAATGGCTG
Source organism: Tychonema sp. LEGE 07203 (assembly GCF_015207285.1). Classification (GTDB taxonomy): domain Bacteria; phylum Cyanobacteriota; class Cyanobacteriia; order Cyanobacteriales; family Microcoleaceae; genus Microcoleus. The sequence goes on from NZ_JADEXD010000082.1 coordinate 27,718, forward strand.
CATAAATTCCATCGAGGGTGTTGTAAGCTTCTAGCAATTGCAGGGCGGTTTTGTCGCCGATGCCTTTGACTCCGGGAATGTTGTCGGATTTGTCGCCGCAGAGGGCTTTGTAATCTATTACTTGTGCGGGCAAAATACCGAGTTTTTCTTTGACTTGTTCGGGGCCGTATTCTTGGGATTTGCCTTTTCCCGATCGCCTGAGCTCGTCGGTACTCAAATACAAGACGCTGATGTTTTTGTCGGTTTCTACTAATTGAAACAAATCTCGATCGCCCGTGAGGATTTTAACCGCATAACCGGCGGCGCTGGCTTTGTTGGCTAAAGTTCCCAAAACATCGTCTGCCTCGAAACCCTCAGCGGTGACTGCTGGCAAATTGAGATAGGTGAGGAGTTGTTGCAGGTTTTTGAGATCGGGGATAAAATCTTCGGGGGTTTCGGGACGACCGGCTTTGTAAGTTTCGTCTGCTTCGTGGCGAAAAGTGGGCGCGGCGAGGTCAAAGGCGATCGCCATGTACTGGGGATCGTGGGCGGCCATAACTTCCAGCAGCGACTTGAGAAAGCCAAAACAGACGCTGGTGGGAATGCCTGTAGTAGTTCGCAAGCCTCCGTCTCGACTTTTGGCGAAGGCGAAGTAGGAACGAAAGGCCAGGGAGTGGCCGTCAACTAAGATGAAGGTGGGAGCTTGATTTGCCGACACTGACACAGATTGCGATCGCGCGAAAGTATTTTCTTATTGTAGCCAGTTGTCATGCCAGTTAAAAAAAATAACGCAACTGCAAAGGGGCTCTAAACCCTTATAGAATAAGTCATTCGCAATCCTCAAATCCAAAATCTCAAATCTTCTTCGCGAAAATTGACTCGCCAGCAGGCTTGAGAACGCTTGACGCTCGATCGGCACCGGCCTATTGTGCAGCTTGGCTGAGAATAGTAGAAAATATTAAGTACGATTCCCGATCGGGATAGCTAAGTGCTATCGCACAGGCTTCGCCAACGCACGCGCGTAAATTTATCAACACCTGCCGCCGATCGAAGCCTATGGCTGACATTAATCGATGCTACGAAATTCTCGAAATAGAGCCGGGAGCTTCCTTAGAAGAAATTAAACGCGCCTACAGGGATTTAGCGTTTGTGTGGCATCCCGATAGGTTGGCCCACAACGATCGCCTGCAACAAAAAGCTGAACAAAGATTAACAGAAATTAATCAAGCTTACGAAGAATTGGTGTTGTTTCTGAGTCAGCCGGAATCGAGGTCGATCGACAAACCGTTTCAGCAACCACAGCCTGCGCCACCCCCAGCGCCACCGGAAAAGCCGCTGAGAAGGCGTTCGGGAAAATCAGCCCGCAGGCATGGTTCCCAGCGCCGTCAAACCCGCCCCAAAACCTCGTCCCAAAAATTTCCAACTCAAAACAACTCTTCAAGCAACAAACGAGTTACCGCTAAAAATCCGGAAGCATCGCGGGCAAGAAAGCCATTGGGGCGCAGCGCGGCGAGGAAAGCGCGGCCATCTCAAAACTATCGAAACTTTACCCGAAAAAACAAAAAAGAGTTTCCGACTCAATATTCCAAGCTGCAGGTATCTCAAAACAGTTTAACTTTCCCTTGGGGACTGCTGGCGATGGCTGCGGCGAGTTACGCTGTGACGGGCTGCATTTTGACGGAATCCCAGGCCCCGCTGTGGATGTGGGCTTTAATCTGGGGTGCGGATTGGCTGTGGGCCGCGATTTTGCTGGCGGAGGGCTCGGCAACGCCTAAAG
>NZ_JADEXD010000286.1 GCF_015207285.1 Tychonema sp. LEGE 07203
GGTCTGGGGGCATGAGGGGGGAGGAATTCAGGGTTCTTTGCTGCGTTCGCGAAAATGTGCTTTTTTTAAAGGCGCAACACCAACAGTAGAAAATACAGCTAACAATGCTGGGTGAAATCCTGCGTATTTTAACGCGAAGATACAATTTACGTGGCGGGCACCCAGAAAAACGCTAAAGTAAGAAACAACTCGGAAATTGTAAAGGTTTGCTTGAAAGTTCGGCTGATGGGAGATCGGGAGAACCAGTCAATTTCTAATTTAGGTAAAGTGGAAAGTGCGGCCGATCGCCATACGGCCTCAGATCCACTGTGGCTGCGCGATCGAGCTTTAGCAGCTACTAGCAGCGGTATCGTCATTGCTGACGCGATTGCACCCGACTGTCCGATAATTTATTGCAATCGGGCCTTTGAACGGATCACGGGTTACTGCGCCGGTGAAATCTTGGGGCGCAACTGCAGATTTTTGCAAGGCCCGGATACCGATCGAACTACGGTAGCTAAAATCCGCGAAGCCGTGCGCCAAGGTCGATCGTTGCAGGTGACAATCAAAAATTACCGCAAAGACGGTACTGCTTTTTGGAACAAATTGTCGCTATCTCCCCTGCGAGACGACAGCGGTAATTTGACTCACTTCGTCGGAACTCAGTCAGATTTATCCGAACGCATAGAAGTGCAGCAAGCTTTGCAGCAAGCTAACGACCAACTGCAAACGATTTTGGAAGCAGTTCCGGGTATAGTGTCTTGGATTAGCTCGGATTTGCGCTATTTGGGGGTAAACCGCCACTTAGCCAAACTGCACGGTTTGTCGCCCTCGGCCTTTGTCGGTCAAGATATCGGTTTTCTGGGCGCTAGCTCGGATTTTCACTCTTTTGTGGTCGAGTTTTTTGCCGGTGACGCTACGGAAACTGTTAAAGAACTCAGCGCTAAGGTGAAAACGGACGGGGGACAGTCGGCGGGACATTATTTGATTGTGGCTCAAAAGTACGATCGGGGAAACGCCGCTTGTTTGGTAGGGATTGACATTACCGAGCGCAAGCTGGCAGAAGAAGCTTTGGTGCTGACTCGCAAGGCGGTGGAAAGTTCGAGCGACGCGATCGGCATGAGCGATGCCAACGGCACTCACATTTATCAAAATCCAGCGTTTTCTCAGTTATTTGAATGGGACACCGCAGAGGAATTTAAACAAGCTGGAGGTATACCGGCAGTTTTTGCAGATCCTGCCGTCGCCAGAGAGGTACTCGACACGATCGCCCGAGGTTATTCTTGGTCTGGTGAAGTTACCAACCGCACTAAAAGCGGCGAAATTTTGCAAGTGCTGCTGCGGGCCGATGCGATTAAAGACGCTACGGGGAAAATTGTCGGTCTGATTTACATGAATACTGACATTACCGATCGCAAGCGCACGGAACAAGAACTGCGGCAAAGCGAGAAGCGTTTTCGCTCGCTGATCGAAAATGCTAGAGACATTATTGTGATTCTCGACGAGAAAGGTTTTTGCCGCTATGTCTCTCCTTCCGCCGAGCGGATTTTGGGCTACCCGACGGCGGAAGTGCTCGGCCGCTCTGTATTTGACTTGATTCACCCCGACGAACTGCCGATGGTGGCTCAAGTTTTCCAAGGTGTCATGGAAATGCCGAGAATTGGTATGGGATTGGCGGAATACCGAGTGTGGCACAAGGACGGTTTCTGGTGCGTTTTGGAAGCGGTGGCGACGAATTTGCTCGCGGAACCTTCGGTGCGGGGAATTGTCGTCAACTGTCACGACGTGACTGAACGCAAGGTGGCTGAAGACCAATTGTTGCACGATGCTTTTCACGACGCGCTGACAGAGTTGCCGAACCGCGCTTTGTTGACTGACAGGTTGGGGCAAGCTTTTGCTCGCGTCAAACGGCATCCGAACTATCAGTTTGCAGTGCTGTTTCTGGATTTGGACAGGTTTAAGGTGATTAATGACAGCCAGGGACACGGCACGGGCGATCGGCTGTTGGTGGCTGTGGCCCGCCGTCTCTTGACTTGTTTGCGCCCTGGCGATACGGCGGCTCGTCTGGGAGGAGATGAGTTTGTGATTTTGCTGGAGGAAATTCAAGGTATTGATGAGGCTATCGCCCAAGCAAAGGCAATTCTCAGGGCGATCGAAGGACCGCTTTATATCGAAGGTAATAAAGTTTTAATTACTGCTAGTATCGGCATTGCTTTGAGTACAGAAAAATATCAATTGCCGGGAGATATTTTGCGCGATGCTGATATTGCGATGTACCGCGCCAAAGCTCTCGGTAAAGCTCGCTACGAAGTGTTTACGAGCGCTATGCACACTCGGGCTGTGGCTTTGATGCACTTGGAACACGATTTGCGGGAGTCGGTTGAAGAACTGAATTTGACCTATTCGCTCGTGAATTTCGGAGGTGGGCCGGTGGGGGGGAATTTGCCTGCGGGGGAATTTGACCGATCGCGGGAGCGTCGGAAATCGCAATTGGCTCGCCCTCAATTGGAATGTCCTTTTACTGTTTATTATCAGCCGATCGTTTGTTTGCAAAGCGGCTCAGTTATTGGATTTGAAGCGCTGGTGCGCTGGCTGCACCCGGAACGGGGTTTGGTTTCCCCGACGGAATTTATTGCGATGGCTGAGGAAACAGGCTTAATTATGCCTTTGGGTTTGTGGGTTTTGAATGAAAGCTGCCGCCAAATTATTAAGTGGCAGAGTTTGAATTTACCTGCTGGAAATTCGCGTCTGACAGTAGCAGTAAATCTTTCGGGGAGGCAGTTTTCTGAACCGGAGTCGATCGAGCAAATTAAGCAGGTTTTGTACGAAACAGGTGTTGATGCTCGCTGTTTGAAGTTGGAGATTACTGAGACTGTGGTGATGGAAGATGGGGAAGCGGCAGCGGGGATGCTTTCGCAGTTGAGAGAGTTGGGAATCGCGCTGTGTATTGATGATTTCGGTATAGGTTATTCGTCTCTGAGTTATTTGCACAAATTCCCAATTAATATTTTGAAGGTCGATCGCTCTTTTGTCAGCCGCATCGGCTCTGCTGGGGAAAATTTGGAAATCGTGCGGGCGATCGTCATGCTGGCCCGCAGTTTGGGGATGGAGGTAGTGGCAGAAGGTGTCGAAACCGCCGTGCAATTGGCTCAAATTCGGGCGATCGGCTGCGAGTACGGTCAGGGATACTTTTTCTCTAAACCACTCGACAGCGAGGCAGCTACAGCCTTGTTGAGGCGATCGCCCAAATGGTAATCTGAACCAAATATTTAATTTGTATTTTGAAAAATATTAAAACTCTTGCGGCCTGTGCTTATTGGAAAGTCAATAAGGGCGATCGAGCTTTTCGTACTCAATGCCTTGAGTGTCAAAATTAAAATTGAGTATAATATAGCCATCCTAAACCATTTGTGAATTTCTTACTCCCTCCCCTTCATAAGGGGAGGGTT
>NZ_JADEXD010000287.1 GCF_015207285.1 Tychonema sp. LEGE 07203
CTGTTTTTTAGTTGTTGCTCCAAACTCTCTGCACTTTCTGCGATCGCCACAATCAGTTGACGTGCCATAACTCATCACCTCTAAACAGTATCTTTATTCTATGCAACTTCATGTAAAATTGGTATAACCGGGTTTCTTGACAGTGGGTGCATCATTACTGATTCTGTTCTGTGAAACCGGGTCGATCGCTCTCTACATCTACATGTAATATGCTGTATCTATAGCGGTTCTCAGATAAATGAGGTATACAGAAACCCTGTATTGTCAAGCTTTCCAGGTCAAAATTCGTACCTCACCTTTTTGAGAAAGGCTATAATACCAAATCCGGGTAACAAAAAATTTCAAAGGTGGTAAGCTGTTGTGCATCCCAGTTGTGTATGGTAATTGAGCGGGAGAGGGGGAGAGGGGAAGAAGATTTTTGATGGATCGTCGAAATATACAATGTTTATTTGCACAACAGCTTACAAGCCCCCGGATCGATCCGTGGAATCAATCCAAAATCTCAAATCGAAAAATGGAAAATCGAATGACCCGCCGGATCGATCGCCACACCAACCCGAATAGAGGTATTGCGCCCGGAATTCCGTCTGTTTAGCTAAAAACAACAAAACCTCCTCAAAGAGAAGGTTTCATTACAATCGGAGCGGCGGGATTTGAACCCACGACCCCTACTACCCCAAAGTAGTGCGCTACCAAGCTGCGCTACGCCCCGACAGCTTTAACAGCATAGCATGAAATCTCAGAAAAAGTCAAAAAACTTTTAAAACTTTTGCAGCCTGCAGCAAACCCGGCACCGCAGACGCCGACCAAAAACCCTCGCACCTCCTGCCAGCATTCAAGATCAACTGCAGGCTGTAAGCTTCGGGATAGCCTTCTACTTGCACCCACAACAAATCGGTTTCCGCTTCAATGGCGATTTTTTCCTCATCCATTAACTCAGAGGCCATTTGACTCATGGTGTCCGCTAACTGTCCCAACAATCGGCAAAAATCGTTTAACTCGGCCTCCGTGAGTTCGATCGCCCAACCCTCCCCAGCCACCAAACCCTGAAACTCCTGCGCCTCCGGATTCCATCCCAAACGCCAGCCGCTACCAGTCTTAATTACACGTTCCACAATTGAAGGATTTTAGATTTTAGATTTTGGATTTTAGAGATTGTTGGGCGGTTGAAACCGCTCCTTGTCACACAAAGTCCGGATGGTGCGCGGACTAAGAAATAAAGGCGATGTTTAAGCTAGATTCGATCGGCAATAAAATACTAAGGTGCCAGCAATTTCGCATCTCCCGGCTGCGGCTGCGTTATTTCCGGCGAAGTCGATCGATCTTTTGTTTCCCCCGCCGGCGGTACGGACTTTTGCCCTGAATTCCCACTAAAAACATCAACCAAAGCTTGAACCAAAGCATCCCGCTGAGTTCTATTTAAACTTTGAATAGCAGCGCGATCGCCTTCCATCGGATTTTTTCGCAAAACATCGTTTCCAGGATACACGTCTTCCACCAAATAATCGGGAGTCGCCCCCAGATAGTCAGCTAAACTCAACTTCCAATCAAAGCGGTAATTCGGCGGCCTTCCTTTGACAAACACGTGATATCGAATCAAGCGGCCGACTAAAGTATTGTTAGGATCTACTTTTCCGGTTTCTTTAGAAATGTAGTTATTCTCGATCGGCAAATCCGGCAATTTTTCATACACAAATTTCCACGCATCTTGCGCCCTCACCTGCAGCGGCTCAGATTGTTGAGCAACCCGCAGCGCCGGCGCAGACTCAGAACTCCGCTGCAGCAGAGGTTCCAAAGCCGACATACTTAATTCGCCCGATTCCAATACCCAACTCAAAAGCGTGAAAATCGCCACAATCAAAGTAACGAACAGAAAACTCAAGCCCAGCTTTAATTTTTTTTTCACTGTTTTGACAATTTCAAATATAGAATAATTGCATAATTTTACCCGCCCTCATAGTTCTATTTTCTAACTTTATGAATCAGGGAAATCAACCTAGTTATTCGCATCCCGACGAGTGTAAATAGCATTTTTTAGGAGTGCGATCGGCTTTCTAGCTTGCGCATATAAAATTAACCGAATTTCCCCCACCGCGCCAATCAAGATTAAGAGAAAATTTGAGTTTTGAGTTAACAAAAATTGGTGACAATTCACCACTCAAAACTCAAAACTTGCCAAGTCTAGATATCTCCGATAATTTCCGGCTGAGTCATTTCATCCGACATCTCAAATATCGCCCGCATTACAGGTTTCATCATTTGAGTGTCGTCATTATCAAAATCTTCATAGCGGCGGCGTTTGGCGCGGTTAGCCACCTGCACCGTAATCCGATAGCGGTTGGATGCAGCAGCGATCAACTCTTCCGCCCGACGGGTTAGCTGAGTTGAATCGAAGGGTGGACGCTTATTAGCCATGAGATTACCTACTTTATCTAATGTTACATTCTAGTTTACTATGTCAAGATTCATAAATTACTAACTGAGTATCATTGCTTATGCAGGCAGCAACAGCCTATTCTTTTGGTCACTTGCATCGGGTAAATTCTCATCCCCTGAAATTGGTTGCTTTCGGCGACAGTTTAATCTACGGCTTTGGCGACGGTGTGGGCGGTGGCTGGGTAGAAAGATTGCGGCGCCAGTGGATGTTATCTGAGAGTGCAGGACACGTTTTATACAATTTGGGTGTTCGGGGCGATCGCACCTATCAAGTCGCCCAGCGGCTCGAAAACGAGTTTCGGCACCGTGGCGAGCTCAGAAACCGCGTCCCGGATGCGATTATTCTTTCCGTAGGCCTCAACGATTCGGCGAGAGTGCAATCGCCTACCGGGCGCAGCTACACTGATTTTGAACATTTTAAAACTGTTTTGGATAACTTGTTGAACCTGTCCCAACAACTTTGTCCGGTGATTTTTGTCGGGATGGTACCGGTGGATGAAAGTAAAATGCCTTTTCAAGATTGTTTGTACTACAGTCATGGGAATCAATATCGCTATAAAGAAGCAACGAAATTAGCTTGTCAGTTGCGGGGAATTCCCTATTTAGATATTTTTGATAAATGGCTCGATCGGGGCAGTGATTGGTGGCGATCGCGCCTGATTGCAGATGGGCTGCATCCGAATGCAGCCGGGTATCAAGCTTTATTTGAAGATGCGACAAATTGGGAACCGCTAGCTGCTATCAGTCATTAGTCAATCAAGTAGGGTGCATCAGCTAACATTATTTTCGTTACAAACTAACAATCTCACAACTGACGCAACACGCAACAAGCTGTCGGCCTCCGTGCCCTTCGCGGCCGGGAGCGGGCATACCTCACAACGATCTCGAACCGCTATAACTCCTGATTTAGCTCGGATCGGCATGACCTTCGCCTGGTTAAACAAGCAATAGTAAATTGTTGAGCGTACCTATCTGGCGT